>CADBQV010000023.1 GCA_902796895.1 uncultured Erysipelotrichaceae bacterium
CCAGTTCATATGGTTGAAACTATCAATAAGCTTGTTAGAGTTCAAAGACAATTAGTTCAAGACTATTCTCGTGAACCAACTCCTGAAGAAGTTGCCAAGGAAATGGGTATAACAGTTGAAAAGGTTCAACAAATTCAAAGAATAGCTCAAGAGCCAATATCTTTAGAATCTCCTGTAGGTGAAGAAGAGGATTCATCACTTGGTGATTTCATATCTGATCCACACGCACTAGATCCATATGAATATACTGCTAAAATGAAATTAAGAGAAGAATTAGACGAAGTCTTAGCTACTCTAACAGAAAGAGAAGAAAGAGTTTTAAGATTAAGATTTGGTTTAATTGATGGTAGATTAAGAACTTTAGAGGAAGTTGGTAAAGAATTTAACGTAACAAGAGAAAGAATACGTCAAATTGAAGCTAAAGCCTTAAGAAAATTAAAACATCCATCAAGATCAAAAAGACTTAAAGATTTCATGATTAAGCACTAATGGATAGAATCGAATTACTCGCAAGCCTAGCGAAGGATTCAAATGTATTATTAGATGTCGGATGCGATCATGCATTAACTATTATAAAAGCTATAAAAAATTATAATGTTAAAAAAGCTATCGCATCTGATATATCAATTGGTCCTTTAATGGCTGCTAAAAAGAATATAGAAAATAATAATTTAATAGATAAAATTAAAATAATTCAATCAGATGGACTAAAAAATATTAACGAAGATTTTGATACATTAATAATATCTGGTATGGGTGGTTATTTAATTAAAGATATTTTAAATGATTCATTAAATAAAATTAAAAATAAATTATTAATCTTAGAAGCTAATAATAATAGATATATATTAAGAAAATTTTTATCAGATAATAATTTTAAAATAATTGATGAATATGCAATATATGATAATTTAAAATATTATGAAATAATCGTAGCTAAAACAGGTAATTGTAATTTAACAGAAAAAGAATTAAAATATGGTCCAATATTAATGAAGGAAAAAAGTAAAGAATTTATTAAATTTTATCAAGATAAAATTAATTTTATTGATTCAATTATAAATACTATAAATGATCGAAATAAAAAGAAATTAAAACTAGAAGAAAAAGAAGAATATTTAAGTTTAATATAGGTATACATTATGGAAAAAGCGTATATTTTAAATACCAAGAATTATTATAGATATGAATTTTATGATGATAAATTAAGACCAATGGTAATAATTACTCCAGGTGGTGGCTATAAATATACATCAGAAAGAGAATCAGAACCAGTAGCTAATAAATTTTTAGAAAAAGGTTATCATGTATGCATCATAAATTATAGAGAAGAATTAAATAAATATCCTTATCCAGGATATGCAATAGCTTATGTATTAAATAAATTTAAACAAGATAAAAGAGTATCTAAAATCATAGGCTTTGGCTTTTCAGCAGGAGGACATGCAATATTAGATGTTACAGTTCATAATGAAATGTATAATGTCTTAAAGCCTGATTTATTAATATTAGGTTATCCTGTAATTACGACTAATAATGATTATTGGCATCAAGGCTCATTTGAAAATCTATTATTAGATGATTTTAATAATCAAGAATTATTAAATAAATTATCTCTTGAAAAAGAAATAAAAAATGAACCAGATTTATTCTTGTTTTCAACATTCACTGATGAATCAGTTAATGTATATAATTCATTATTATTACTTGAAGCATATAAAAATAATAATTTAAATGCTGAATATCATATGTATCCTGTAGGAGGTCATGGCTTATCTTTAGGTACTTATGAAACATCTAATGGTGATGCTAAAAAAATAAATTTATATTATTCTAGATGGATAGATGAAGTTTTTAAATGGTTGGATTTAAAACTAAAGATGGAGAAATAATAAATTCTCCATTTTAATTTTTTGAGGTGATTTTATGTTTTTAGATTTAATAAAAAAATATGATAGAATAATCATTCATAGACATAATCGTCCTGATATGGACGCACTTGGTAGTCAGCTTGGCTTAAAAGAAATTATTAAAGATAATTTTAATAATAAAGAAGTATATGCTGTAGGTGATATGACTAATAAATATGAATTCATTGGTAGGATGGATTTAATAGATGATAAATTATATGAAAATTCACTTGTAATTATAACAGACGTACAGGTTAAAAATATGGTATCTGATGAAAGATATAAGCTCGCAAAAGAATTACTTGTAATAGATCATCATAATAATGATTGTGATATTACAAATAATGTAATAAAAGATATAACAATGGTTGCGGCATGTGAATTAATCACAAAGCTTGCAATAGATTCTAATTTAAAAATTTCTTCTAAAGCAGCAACATATTTATATGCTGGATTAATTACAGATAGTGGAAGATTTTTATATGGATCTAATATGGCTCATTCATTATCTATAGCATCTAAATTATGTTCTTTTGGAGCTGATTTTAAATATATATATGATAATTTATATGTAGAACCATTAGAATATCGTAAAATGAAAGCTTATTTTGAAAATAAATTCATTGTAGATGGTCATGTAGCATACTTATTTAATGATAAAGATGTATTCGATAAATTCAATGTTGAATTTATGGATATATCAAGAGGTATGGTACAAGTTATGTCTGGAATTAAAGAAATTGAAATATGGGCTAATTTTACATATGATGTAACTAAAAATAAAGTTATTGGTGAATTTAGATCTAGAAACAAAACAATTGTAGATATCGCTAAAAAATATGGTGGCGGTGGTCACAACCTTGCATGTGGCGCTACACTTGATGATTTTAATCAAGCAAAAGAAGTTATTAAAGATTTCAAAAAGCTAATTGGAGATGAATAATCTTGAAAATAAATGTTCATTCATTTTTCGCAGGTGGTACTGTTGATGGACCTGGTATTAGATTTGTTATATTTTTAAAGGG
>CADBQV010000024.1 GCA_902796895.1 uncultured Erysipelotrichaceae bacterium
ATTAATATTAGTAAGTACAATAACTACAAAAATTAAGCATAACAAAGAATTACAAAATGTTGGTGATATAAACGGCGATGGTAAAATCGATGATAAGGACTTAGAATATAGAGACGCAATAAATAGCGGTAAAAGTAAAGGTGCATTTGAAGGTACTTATCAAGCAACTAAAGAAAATGCTTATAATGAAAATAAAATATATAGGCGTTGTCCACATTGTGATTCAATTTTAGATGATAATGCTAAATTTTGTCCTAATTGTGGTTCTAATTTAAAAGAATAATAAAGGCCTAAAAGATAGACAAAATAAAATAAAAATGATAAACTATTTTTAGAATAATATAAGAAAGAGGGTATGGTTATGAGAATTGCATTTCAGCTTTTATTTCATTTAGCTGTAACCGCAGCTGGTATTTTGATGATTATATTTGGTGTTAAAAACGATAATACCGCACTTTGGGTATGGGGTATAATTGTTTTAGCACTTGCTAATTTAAGTATATATTTTATAACATTTATTATTGGTCTTTTAATGATTCCTGCAGCAAGAAAGCAAGATTCACTTGTAGGTATCAATAAAGAGAGTATTCAAAATAGAGTTAAATATTGTAAACAATGTGGAAAAGAAGTAGATTATACTATTTTAATTTGTCCTAATTGTGGCAATAAAACATATACTGAAGAAAAGCCTTTAGAAATAAAAAAAGAAGATAGCGAAAATAAATAATATTTATAAAATGAAAAATGGGTTGATTTTAAAGTCAACCCATTATTATTTATCATTATTATTTTTTATTTGTTTTTGGAATTGCAGTTTTAGTAACAGTTCTATATAGATAAATATCTTTTTTAAATGTTAAATCAAAGCTTCCATCAACTACATAAGATGCAGCACCATGCTGATATCTTACTGGCTTAATTTGCCTTACAAGGAAATACATTACTAATACAGTTAAAACTATACCACCGATTAAGCCTGCAGCGACACTTATTATCATTCTATTTTCACTATCTGACATTATTGCATAGAAAAGTCCAAATAGTGCAGCACCAAATATTATAAATGATAATAATGAAATAATTGTAGCCTTTATAAATGAAATAGGAAGGTTACCTGTTAATTTACCAGTTTGTCCATTCATCGCAAATTGGTATTTTTTCTCTTTATATAAAGAGTTTAATGTCCATACAGGATAATAAGCATAATATGCACTATTAGATTTATAATTAATAGTTGAATCTACTAAATTAACTGTATCGTAATTATGAATTGTAGAACGTAATGCATCTACAGTACCTTCTTTAATTCTTACATTAGCTCTTTCAAATGTTTCTTCCTGTGAAACATCATATTTATCAGCAGCATAGCCAACAATATATGCGTTATTATAATCCTTAGCTTCTTTAAAATCGAATGGTTCAATTGATTCCATCATTTGATCATCCATCTTTTTAGAAGCATCAACTGGTAGCTTTTCAAATGCGATATCACCACCACGAATTACTTGATAATGCTTAGTTTCTTTATATCTATAATTTGAATCACTCCAAGTTCTAACTCTTGTAGTTCTAAATTTTGCCATACCACTTACTGATGCATCAAATAGCCAGTATGGAACATATAGTGATGTAACCTCTTTAACTTCATTTAGCTTTTTGAAATCATTAGGAAGTAATATTTTACCTTTAAAATAATTATTTAAATTATTTTTAGCAGCATCCTTTTCTAATTTAAATGGAATAATATAATTTGGCTTTAAGCCACCTGTTAATCTTCCTTTTAAAATTACAGGATTACCACAATATGGACATAAAGTAGAAGTAGTGTTTTCATCACACATTACCTCACCACCACATGTTTCACATAAATAAACATTTAATTGATCATCTAAGCCGAATTCTTCGTTAGATGAAGCTTCCCAGCTTGTGTTTTCTTCAATGTTATTTGAAGCATCATTTAATTCCTTTAGGTCATTAACTTCAAATTCAGTATCACAATATTCACATTTAACCTTTTGTAATGAAGCTTCAAATTTTAATGAGCCACCACAGCAAGGACAAGTACATGAAAATAAATCTTGCATAAAATCACCTAACTATTTTAAATCTGAATCATCAAATCTATCACCACATTCAGGGCAGAATTTAGGTGGATTTGATGGATCCTCTGGAGTCCATCCACATTTATTACACTTAAATACCTTTTTAGCATCTGTTCTCTTTGTTCCACATTCAGGACAGAACTTACCAGTTGTCTTTGTTTTACAATTTGGACATACCCATTCATCAGTTTCAGGCTTTTTAGTACCACATTCAGGGCAGAACTTACCTACAACAGTCTTTCCACATTCAGGACATTTCCAGCTATTTGGATTAGCCTCTTGTTTTGGTTGTTGAGCTTGTTGTTGTGCTTGTTGAGCTTGTTGTTGTTGACCCATATTGTAGAATTGTTGTGCATTCATTCCACCAGCTTGTTGAGCCATACCCATACCAAAGAATCCCATTGCGGCACCATTAGGGTTAGCACCTGCAGCCTTCATAGCTTCAGCTTGAGCTTCAACTAATGTAGCACCAGCCATATTTGGATTAGAAGCAATAACAGCCTTTCTTTGTAATTCTTTAATTAATTGTTCATCTTCCTTTGGTAATGTAACAGAACCTAAGGCAATTGAAACAACTTCTAAGCCTCTTAATTCAGCCCATTTTTCAGTTAGAGCCTCATTCATTGCTTTTTCTAATTCTGGAATATGAGTCATTATTTGATTTGGTCTCATTTCCATTTCTGATAATCTACCAAA
>CADBQV010000025.1 GCA_902796895.1 uncultured Erysipelotrichaceae bacterium
AATATGATTTCATATGTACCTGATAATCCAGATATTTATGAGCATTTAACAGGTATTCAATACCTTGATTTTATTGCCAATATCTTTAAAATGTCAGAAGAAAAAAATCAAATAATTCATAAATATGCAACTACTTTTGGAATTGAAAATGCTCTTGCAAATCCAATTAAGACATATTCACATGGTATGAAGCAAAAATTACAATTAATTTCTGCAATCATGCATAAGCCTAAATTATTAGTATTAGATGAACCATTTGTAGGACTAGACCCTAAAGCTACACATGATTTAAAAGAAATAATGAAAGAATTATGTAATGAAGGTACAATGATATTTTTCTCATCTCACGTATTAGAGGTAGTAGAAAAATTCTGTAATAAAATTGCGATCATTAAAAATGGTAAGATAGTAGCTAAAGGTACAATCGATGAGGTTACGGGTGATGAATCATTAGAAGATAAGTTCATGGAGCTATTTAATGAGTAATCTTTTTACATTAATTAAAATTGAATTTTCAAAATCATTTAGTAGAAATTCAATTAAAGAAAATAAAGCCAAAAGCTATTCATTTTTATCTATATTATTATTAGTTGTAATACTTGGTATAGTATTATCTGCAACATATGCTTTTATCTATGGTAATGTATATAAAGAAGCAGGATTAGAAGTATCACCCGTTTTAATTTTGTTTGCTATGGCTGCATCTATGCTATCTTTATTTTCTGGTATCAACCAATCTAAAGGTATTTTTATAGGAAAGGATTATGATTTGCTTTCATCACTTCCTATTAGAAAAAGAGATATTATCGCAAGTAAGGTTATAAATTTATATTTAGTTGAATTATTATATTCAGTTATTATAATAATACCTGCAAGTGTTGTTTTATTTTTAATATCAAATGATTATAATTTATTAATTGTAGGAATATTGCTTGCAATATTTGTATCAGCATTCCCACTTGTAATATCTATATTATTTGCATTTTTAACATCACTTTTAAGTGATAAATTTAAATATGGAAATATATTAAATATAATATTTTATGTATTATTATTTGCTGGTTTATTTTCAATGTCTTTTTTAATTTCATCATCAAAGGATGTAAATCAACAAGCAGATAATTTAAGCTTAATTGCTAATGTTGTAAGATGGATAAATCCTGCAGTATATTTTGTTGATTTATCATTTAGTGAAAATATTTTATATATTTTAGTATTTGTAGGTATTAATTTTATATCTATAGTACTTACTATTTTATTTATATCTTTATTCTTTGATAAAATTCATGAATTAATTACATCTGTTAAAGCAGATTATAAATATGTAAGAAAAGATTTAAAGAATAAAAAAGAATTTAAGACATTATTTGATATTGAATTTAAAAGATTTATTACATCTAAAATGTATTTTATTAATTCAGTATCTGGTATTATTTCATCAGTTGTCCTATCAGTGTTTTTATGTGTAACATTTATGAATGCTAATCCTACAGGACAAGGAAAAGAAATATTTGATACAATAAAAGATAATTTATATCTTGCATCAATTATAATTATGTTTGGTGTTGGTATAAGTAACACAGCTACTGTAGGTATATCAATTGAAGGTAATAATTTCTGGTTAGTTAAAAGCTTACCAATCAATTATAAAAAATATATGCATGTTAAATTATTACTTGCAATAATTGTAAATACAATTGGTTCTTTAATTTGTTCAACAATAATAACTATTATGTTAAAGCCTGATATTTTAAGTATTATTGGCCTATATATAATTCCAATTATATATTCACTATTAACAATCATATTATCATTAATGCTTAATTTAACATTCCATAAATTAAAATGGCAAAGTGAAAGAGAAGTAGTAAAATCATCATCTGCAGTCGTAATTTCAATGCTTATTGGTATGCTTGTAGATTTCGTTATTGCAGGTGTGTTAATTGTTTTAGGCATTTTTACATCAAAATTAATCGCAATTTTAATAACTTCATCAATACTTTTAGTTGCTACAATAATTGTATATATTATTTTAAATAATATATTTGAAAAGAAATTGATGTCTATTGAAGATTTCTAAAAAAAATGTTAAATTATTATTATAATATAACATTGGAGGTAATTTTATATGATTAAATATGTAGGTGTAAATGACCATCAAATAGATTTATTTGAAGGACAATATATTGTACCACTTGGCATGAGCTACAATAGCTATTTAGTATTAGAGGATAAGACTTGTCTATTTGATTCTGTTGATATAAATTTTAAAGATGAATTTATTAAAAATGTTAAAAAAGAATTAAATGGCAAAAAGCTAGATTATTTTGTAATCAGCCATATGGAACCAGACCATAGTGCTTCAATTGACGCATTATTAAAAGAATTTTTAGATGTATGTGTTGTAGGTAACGCTAAAACTTTTTTAATGCTAAATCAATTCTTTCCAAATTTAGAAATTAAAAATAAGCTTGTTGTAAAAGAAAATGATACATTAAGTTTAGGAAATAAAACAGTTAAATTCATAACTGCACCAATGGTTCACTGGCCAGAAGTAATGGTAAGCTATTTAGTTGAAGATAAGACATTATTTAGTGCTGATGCGTTTGGTAAATTTGGTGCCCTAGATACAGTTGATCCTGAAGGATGGGCATGTGAAGCAAGAAGATATTATTTTGGTATTGTTGGTAAATATGGATCTCCTGTTCAAACATTACTTAAAAAATTAGCTTCATATGAAATTGAAAAGATTTGTCCACTACATGGCCCAGTATTAGATGAAAATTTATCATATTACTTTAATTTATATGATATTTGGAGTAAATATGAAGTTGAAAACGAAAATGGTGTAACTATATGCTATTCTTCAGTATATGGTAATACTAAAGCTGCATGTGAACTTCTAGCATCTAAAATTACTAAAGATATCGATATCTTTGATTTAGCTAGAGATGATATGGCAGAGGCAGTAGAAGGTGCATTTGAAAACAAGATTTTAGTTCTAGCTTCAATGACTTATAATGGTGAAGTATTTAAAGATATGAAAACTTTCTTAAATGATTTAAAGGAAAGAGGATATCAAAATAGAAAAATAGCCATTATTGAAAATGGCTCATGGGCTCCTATGGCTAAAAAATATATTTTAAATTTCATTGAAGAGAATTTTAAAAATATTGAAATTATACCTGTATCTGTATCAATTAAATCAAGTTTAAGTGATATTAATATTGAAGAAATTAATAATTTAGCTAAAGCTATTAATGAATAATATTTAATATTTATTTTTAGGATGGAAAACTTATAATTTTCCATCTTTTTTTTCTTGTTTTTACTATTATTTTTATTATATTTATTATATAATAAATTAAAATAGGGGGTGTTTTAGGTGAGAATAATTCATACTGCAGATTTGCATCTTGATTCGAGACTAAAAACAAATTTAGATTCTATAAAAGCTAAAGAAAGAAAAAAAGAATTACAAGAGACCTTTTTACGTATGGTCAAATATGCAAATGATAATGATGTTAATGCTATCATTATTGCAGGTGATATGTTTGATAGACCTAAAATCGCTATTAAAACTAAAGAATTTGTAATTAATACAATTAAAGAATATCCTCAAATTGATTTTATTTATATTTCAGGTAATCATGATGAAAATTCTTTTATTGATACATTAATTGAAAAGCCTAAAAACTTAATTACATTTTCAGATTCATGGAAGACTCTTAATTATGATGATATAGATATTACAGCTATTAATTATGATTTGAAAATGAATAAATATATTTATGATACATTATTTTTAAATGAAAATAAATTTAATATCGTGTGTCTTCACGGTCAACTAACTAAAGATGAAGTAGATATTAATAGACTTAAAGGTAAAAATATTGATTATCTAGCATTAGGTCATATTCATAAATATCAAAAGGGTACAATTGATGATAGAGGTATTTATATATACCCAGGATGCCCAGAGGGTAGAGGATTTGATGAAATAGGTGATAAAGGCTTTGTTTTATTAGATATTAATAATAAAAAGCTTGAATCAAGATTTATTAAATTCGCTAAAAGAACTATTCATGAAATAACAGTTGATATTAGTGGTACTGATTCATGGAATGAAATTAAAAGAAATGTTAATTTAAAAATTAATTCAATTTCATCTGATGATATGGTAAGAATTAAATTTGTTGGTAATTATGATATACAGTTAATTAAACAAAATGAAATCTTACTTGATTCACTAAATGATCAATTTTATTTCGCATCAATTTTGGATGCATCTAAAATTGCGATAAACCCAAAGGATTATGAAAATGATATATCACTTAAAGGTGAATTCATAAGAGGTGTTTTAAAATCTGATTTATCAGATGATGAAAAAAATAAAGTTATTGAATATGGAATTAAAGCTTTAATGAAGGAGGAAATATAGAATGAGAATACTTTCACTTTATATTAATTCTTTCGGTAAATTCCAAAATTATAAATTAGATTTTTCTAAAAACATGAATTCAATATACGAGGAAAATGGTTGGGGTAAGACGACACTTACTGCATTCATTAAATCAATGCTATATGGTATGACATCTAAAACGACAAGAACTAAATACACACCATGGAATAGTAATGATGCCTTTGGTGGTGCTTTAGTTGTATGTGTTAAAAATAATAATTTTAGAATTGAAAGAAAATTTGATGCTAAAAAAGCTAGCTTAGATGAATTACATGTTTATGATTTAAAAACTAATTTAGAAATCAATAATATTGAGAATAATTTAGGTGAATTATTTTTAAATTTAAATGAGAATTCATTTGAAAGAAGTGTCTTTATACCTGAGGCTGAATTAGATGAGGGCTTTGGCTCTGATATTGAAGCTAAGCTTGCTAATTTAATTGGTGGTACTAACGATAGCCAATCATATGATGATGCGATGAACATCTTAGATATGAAGGTTAAGGAATTAAAATCTAATTCTAAAAAAGGTTTAATTATCGATAAGAAAAGAGAATTAAATAGAATTGAATCAGAAATCGATGATTGTAATATTAAAATAAATAATATTAAAGAAATTAATTCTGAAATAGCTAATATTAAAAAAGAAATTGATGTCTTAAATAAAAATAAAAAAGATGTTAATCAACAAATATTAGATATAACAAAAGAACAAGATAAAAAATCTAAATTATTAGTTGCTAAAAAATATGAAGAAGATATTATAGCTACTAAAAAACAATTAGATGATAATAATTATGTATTTAATGGTCATGACATATCTACTGAAGAAGTCCTAGCTATTCGTGCTAAGAATAAAGAATTAATTAATTTAAAATATGAATATGAATTAAAGAAAAACAGTAAGCTTGCTAATGTCGATTTAGAAGAAACTAAATTCCAGCTAGGCTTTAAGGATTTTGTTCCAAGTGATGAAGATATTAATAGAATTAGTAAAAGAATTCAAAAATATCAAAATATTAAAGGTATTATCACAGCTCATACAACAGAACCTGAAAAGAAAAAGCCTGTTTTAGCATTTGTATTTTTAATAATTGCTATAATCACACTTATTTGTGGTGTAGGATTATTAGTATATGGCTTTTTAAAGGATAATGTAAATATAAGAATGGCAGGATTCATTGTAGGACCTGGTTCACTTTTAATTTTCATTATTACTATATTTTTATTCATGCTTCATAATTCTAAAAACCAAAATATTAGCTACGGTAGAGTTAAAAGCTATGACTTTGAATTAAGACAAACAGAAGATGAAATAAGAGAATTCTTCTCTAAATTCCATCTATATTCTAGTGATTATGATAATAATTTATTCATAGTTAGAAGCAATCAACAAAAATATAATGAAATTAAATCTCAATCTAATAGTAATACTGAGGGATTAAATGAATTAGATTTAAAGATTAAAAAATATGAAAATTCTGTTAATAAATTTTTGGAAAAATTTAATTCAACTGCTATTACTAATGAAGAAAAAATAGGTGAATTAAATACCCATTTAAGAAGAAAAGCAGAATTTGAAGCTATTTTAAATCAAAAACAAATATCTTATGATAAATTCTATAAGGATAATGATTTAGATAATATCAAATCTAATATTGGTGATATTGATTCATTAAATCAAATGATTAATGATATTGATAATAAGATTAATGAATTAAATAAAAATTTAACTATTAATTCTAATAAGATTGTTCAATATGAAATTGATATAGCTAAATTAGATGATTTAATTGATTCAAAAGAAAATATCTTAGAAGATATTGAAGGATTAGAAGAAGAATATAGATTATTAAATATATCAGCTAAATATCTTGAATCAGCTCAACATGAATTACTTGAAAAATATGTTAAGCCAATGAAAGATAGTGTTGATAAATATGTTAATTTATTATTAACAGAAAATGAAGAGGATTATAATATCGATGTTAATTTCAAATTCCAATTCATTACACGTAACGGCATCAAAGGCTTAGATCAATATTCAAGAGGTTATCAAACAATTATCGCACTTTGTATGCGTCTTGCTTTAATTGATTGCCTATACCCTAATGAAAAGCCGTTTGTTATATTTGATGATCCATTCGTTAATTTCGATGATTTGAAACTAGAATTATGTAAAAAGATGATGAAAAATATATCAAAGCAATATCAAATAATATATTTCACATGTCATGATTCTAGAGCGATAAAATAGGAGAATATATGTCATACGAAAAATTAATATTATTAATATTTGTATCTATTTTAGTATTTATGTCTTTAATTTCTTTTATCTTATTTAAAAATGATAAGAAAAAAGCAATTAAAGGTAAGAATAGAACAAAAGAAAAAACATTACTTGCATCTGTTGTTTTTGGTGGTGCAGTAGGTGCATTTTTTGCACGTATTATATTTCATCATAAAACAGATAAAATATATTTTAGCTTAACAATATATTTATCTATATTGCTTGAAGCTTTAGCTATAGTTATATTATTTTTAATTTAGGGGGATAGTATGAAAACAGATTTAGAAAGATCACATTCAAAATCATCTAATTTATTATTAACATTAATTACAACACTATCCTCAATTGGCTTTTCAACACTTTTTGTAGGTATTGGAATGTATGAAAAATATAATAATATATCTATTATTTTAATGATTATTGGTGGTATTTTAACATTATTAGGATTATTTTTAATAATGAGATTTAAGAGGTAGTATATGAAAATATTTAAAAGAATATTATTTACAGTTTTAGCAATTGTTACATTACTTTTAGTTGTAGCTATTATATTTTTAATCATTTTATATGATGGTTCATCAATCGATAGTGATTTTGATAAATCTAAATCATATAAAAATGTTGATGAAATTATAGGCGATAGCTTTAGTAATTCAATTGATAATATTTATAATTCTAAAGCTGATTCAATTTATAGTGATAATAAAATAAATATAACAATTACAGAAGATGAATTAGATAATTATGTTATTGAACTTGTAAGAAATAATATCAATAAAAATTATTTAAAGGATGAATTTAGTATTAATAAATCTAATAGTGTAGAAGTTAATAGCTTAAATTTCTTAATTGGAAATGATTCTATTACAATAAGAACAAGAATTACATTCTTATCTTTTTATAAAACTAAAGTAGATTTAATAAGTGATGCTAAAATAGAAGATGGTAAATTAAAATTCACATTTAATGAAATTAAATTAGGTGGTAAAATTGGTATTTCAAGAGGCTTTGTTAAAAATACTTTAAATGCCTTAAATATTAAATTAAAGGATAAAGATAGTGAAATCTTTAAAATAGATTCTAATAATTTAGCACTATATTTAAATTTTGATGAATTATTAGAAAGCTATATAACAAATCAATTAATAGCTAATAATATTAAAAAATTAGATTATACAGTTAAAGCAAGTACTGATGGCCTTTTTGTTTCAATTGATACTAATAAATTATTTAAGCCAACAACACTAAATACATATCCAGCATTTAATAATTTAGAATTTAGAACTGAAGCAAATAATAAATTATTAGTTACTAATCCTAATACAATAGATTTATATGAAGAAACATTTAATAAATTAATTAATGATTCTTATAATGATGTATCAGATGATTATAATTTAAAAAGTAGCTTTAAAGTAGGCAAAAAAGATTTTAGTGTTTTACTTTATGATGTATGTAATTATGATTTATCTACATTAGATTTAAAAACAAAAATTGAATTATCAAATACAGAAAGTGATGTAGATATTCCATTAATTGCTAAAACTTCAATTGATACATTAAAGGATTCATTAGGAAACGTTAGTGATATTGTAGTTAAAATTGAAAGCATAAAATTAAATGAAATTGAAAATAGTGTTTCTATTTTTAATGAAATAAAAATTCCAATTGATAAATTAACTAATAATGAATTTTATGTTACAGATTTACAATTGAATAAGGAAAATGAAAAATTAATTTTAAGTATTAAAAAATAATGGTGTTATATGTTATTAAATGAATTATTAAATATTAAATATCCAATTATTCAAGGTGCTATGGCTAATATATCTGATGGCTTATTTGCAGCTAAGGTATCTAATGCCGGTGCCCTTGGTGTAATTGCATCGGGATCACACGATTCAAGTTGGGTAGAAGAACAAATATTAATCGCAAAAGAAAATACTAATAAGCCATTTGCAGTAAATGTAATGATGTTATCACCATATGCTGATTCTATTTTTGATGTTATTATTAAAAATGATGTAAAAATAGTTACAACTGGTGCTGGATTTCCTACTAAGCATATGAAAAGCTTAGTAGAAAACAATATTAAAGTAATTCCAGTTATCGCATCTGTTGCGATGGCAAAAAGAGCTGAAAGATATGGAGCTTTTGCAGTAGTTGCTGAAGGTACTGAATCAGGTGGTCATGTAGGTGAAGAGACAACCCTTGTTTTAGTTAAAGCCGTAAAGGATGAAATAAATATCCCTGTAATTGCTGCAGGTGGTATAGCTACAGGTAGCCAGTTTAATGCCGCACTTTCACTTGGTGCTATAGGTATACAAGCAGGTACTATATTTTTAGCAAGCAAGGAATGTAATATTTCAGATGAATATAAAAACATAATTATTAAAGCTAAAGATATCGATACTGTAGTAACAGGAAGAAGCTTAAGTGCGCCTGTTAGAGTTTATAGAAATAAAATGGCTAAATATTATTTAGAATTAGAACGTGAAATGGAATCACGATTAGAGCTTGAAAAGCTTACAATTGGATCTTTAGAAAAAGCCATTAAAGGAGACGTTGATAACGGTTCTTTAATGATGGGTATGGATGCATGCTTAATTAAAGAAATTAAATCAATTGAAGATATATTAAAGGATTTAATGGATGAATTAAAAGAATCTAAAAAAGAATTAGATTTATTATTTGAAAAATCAATAAATAATAATTTTTAATTAATAAAGACATCATCTGATGTCTTTTATATTTTGAGGTGCTTTATGGAAGAAAATAAACCGGTTTATGAACATAAATCTATGAAAAGATATGTAATATCTATATTATTACTTTTCTTATTCTTATTAGTTTTAGGTTCTATATTTATTTATTTATCTTGCTTTATAATAGGCAGTATTAAAAATTTAAATACTTCATTAATAATGGAATCATTATCTAAAAATAAAGATGAATTAAATGCTATAGATAAAAATATAGTAGATGCTATGTATTTTTCACAAGGCTTAGGTAATTTCTTTACTTATTTAATATTGTTTATAACTATATCATTACTATTAAAAAAAGATTTAAAGGAAGATTTATTTAAATTAAAAGAAAGTCCTAAGTTTTATTCTTTATATACAATAATAGCTATTATTTCATTTGTAGTTATAACACTTTTAATTAATTTCTTATTTTCAAAAATAGTATCAGATAGTGATAATCAAAATGTAATTGTAAATATATTAAAAGGTAATGGTTGTGCATTCATGATTATATCTACATGTATATTCGCACCAGTAGTAGAAGAATTAATATATAGAGATTCAATATATAAATTAATTGATAATTATGCACCTAAATTAAAATTAGTTTTATTCTATATTATTTCATCACTTGCTTTTGCACTTCCACATATGATATCTTCAATAGGTAAAGTAGACTTTCTAACTTACATATTACAATTAATTCCATATTTATTATGTGGATTAATGCTTGCATTAATTTATCATAAATCTAAATTTAATATATATGTTACAATATTATGTCATATGGCAAATAATATTATTGCTTGTATTCAAGTATTTATAGGAGGATAATATGCTAAAAAAAGATTTATTAGAATTTAATAGAAATGTATTTGATGAATTAAATTTTAAATGGGGTATAATCACTGCTGGTGATAAGACAACTAAAGTTAATTCAATGACTGTATCATGGGGTGGCTTTGGTGTTTTGTGGAACAAATATGTATGCTATATATTTGTTAGAAAATCAAGATATACTCATGATATATTAGATAATACTGATTCACTTACTATTTCATTTTTAACTGATGAATATAAAAAAGAAAAAATATATATGGGAAGGATATCAGGTAGAGATGAAAATAAATATGAAAAATCAAATTTACATATAACATTTGATCCTGATTATAATGGTTATTATATAAAAGAAGCACAGTATGCTTTTAAAATGAAAGTAATTTATAAAACAGACTTACTTGATTTACCAAAAGATATAATGGATAATTTCTATAAGGATAATGATTATCATACAATGTATGTATGTGAAATAAAACAATATTTAGAAAATTTAGAATAAAAAAATAAAGCCAATTTCATATTGGCTTTATATATTTTTAATTATTTCATTTTGTAATTTTTCAAGCATTATATGCTTATCGATTGATAATACATAAGAAAATTCTTCAACAATTAATTTTAAAGCATCCTTCATAGCTATTTCATCAGCTGCATGTAATTTTCTTGTTTTATCTTTTAAGCTTATTTCATGTTTTTTAATAGACTTTAGCATTGATAAAGTTTTTTGTCTATTACATTCTTTAATAATATCAGTAAATACTTTTTTTCTTTCATTATCATTATCAATCCAAAAAGTTTCAATGAAAGGAATTTGATTTATTAAATCATTGATATTATTACTATCTAATAGTGGATGCAATCTTTCTATAGTAGATTGACTATTAACTGGTAAAGTAATTTTTGTATTAGAATCATCAAGAGGATTCATAACATAGAAATCTTTTACAATGTTATTTAAATTCATTTGTATAATGTTATTGACTTTGCATATACCATAAGTAGTATAGACAATAACATCACCGATTTGATACATTAATTAGCCTCCTTTTCCCTTATTTTTTTAAAAAACTAGAAACTTCCCTGACTACATTATATCACAACACAAAAAAAATTTCAAAACTTAAAATGATGTTTTTAATTGTAAATTTTTATTGTATAATAAAAATATGTGGAGAATGAAATATGATAAATAATTATAATGAATTTTTAAATTTCATCAAAAATTTAGATTATAAGCCTAAGCTATTATTACATTGTTGTTGTGCACCTTGCTCAACACATACATTAAAAATATTAAAAGATTATTTTGATATTACAATATTTTATTCTAATGATAATATTTCATTAAAAGAAGAATATTTAAAAAGATTAAATGAGATAAAAAGATTCATTTCACTTTTTGATAAAAATATTAAATTAATATATGATGAATATAATAATGATGATTTTAACGTGGCTATAAAAGGATATGAAAATTTAGGTGAAAAAAGTAAAAGATGTTATTTATGTTATAAATTAAGATTAGAAAAAACTGCAATTAAGGCTAAAGAATTAAATTTTGATTTTTTCACAACAAGCTTATCAATATCTCCATATAAAATATCACGTTGGATTAATGAAATAGGATATGATTTAGAAAATAAATATAATATTAAATATCTTTTTTCTGATTTTAAAAAGGATGAAGGATATAAAGATAGTATAAAAATGTCAAAAGAATATGATTTATATAGACAGGATTATTGTGGATGTATATATTCTTATAA
>CADBQV010000026.1 GCA_902796895.1 uncultured Erysipelotrichaceae bacterium
CTAAGCTTGGTCATACTAAAGATATTGCTAATGCTATAGCTAATACACTTAATGTTAATGCAATATCTATATTAGATGAACCAATTATAAAAGAATACACAGATATATTATTTTTAGGTGGTGCTCCATATGCTAATATAATGGATCCTAAATTAAAAGAATATGCTAATAATCTAGATAAAAATATGGTTAAAAGAGTTGTTTTATTTACAACAAGCAATTGGTCAAGAAGAACAGTTAAAGCATTAAAAAAGATATTAGAAAATAAAAAAATATTAGTAGATAATAAATATTTTTATTCTCATATGCTAAGAATAAAAAAAGGAACTTTAAGAGCAAAAAATTTCGCAAAAAAATATTTGGAGGATGTAAAATGAGTGTTTATGATTTTAATGTAATGTGTCAAAATGGAGAAGAAATTAGCTTATCAAATTATAAAGGAAAAGTCCTTTTAATTGTTAATACAGCAACAAAATGTGGTTTTACTCCACAATATGACGCACTTGAAAAAATGTATGAAGAATTAAAGGATGAAGGATTTGAAATTCTAGATTTCCCATGTAATCAATTTTTACATCAAGCACCTGGTAGTGATGAAGAAATCAATAAAGTATGTCAACTTAAATTCAATACTAAATTTCAAAGATTTAAAAAGGTTGATGTAAAAGGTGATAACGCAATACCTTTATACAAATGGTTAATTTGTCAAAATGAAAAAGGTAAAGCAAAATCTATTAAATGGAATTTCACTAAATTTTTAATTAACAGAAATGGTGAAGTAGTAGAAAGATATGCACCTATGACTAAGCCTGAAAAGTTCATTGATAGAGTTAAAGAAGAATTAAAAAAATAATATAATTAATAATTATAAAGCCATTAAAATGATGTTATTTTTCATCAAATTAATGGTTTTTATTTTTATAAAATAAATAAGAAAAACGTTATTTTAAATTAAAAAGAATCTCAAAAAAATGAAAAAATATAATACACAAACAAATAAATATGTAACGAAATTAACACACTATTTTTTTATGAAAAAAGTATGAAAATAGTGTGTTTTTTATTGTTTTTTAGGCCTTATTATTAATAAATTAATAATTATAGTTTTTAAAAAAGCTTAAATAGTATCTTTCAATTTAAAATTATTTCTTCACAAAACTATAATATTATTTCACATCAAGTTGATTCTAATTATAGTTGTAACTATAATCAAAGTGATAAAACATTGTAACATTTTAATATTTATTGTAACAAATTATCAAATTATTATTTTTTCGTCATAAAAAATTTTAAAAAAAGGAGGGATTTGAATGAAAAGAAATTTGATATTAAATTCAATAGTCTTATTCGTCACATCTTTCCTTTTAGTACTTGTTGTGCTTGCATGGTATGTATCTAATTCAACTGTTAGAGCAACAGGAATTATAGTTAAGACATCTGGTGATGATTACACACTTAAGCTTCAACGTGGTACATACACTTATGATTTAGATAATGATAGAAGCTCATATAATTCAGGTTGGTATTGGGAATGGGAAGATACAGATGCAATGACTTTTTCAGACATTCAACCTGGCGACGCATTCTATTTTAGAATTGTTATGGAATCAACTGCAAGCCATGAGTTCTCAGTTGATTTTGGAGCTATCGTATCATCATTAATTGAAGATACACTTTATGGGTATAATTCAAGCTTACTTGTTGAATATACAAAAAGTAGTGATACAAAAAAACAAGAAGGCAAAGAATATTATTTCCCTACATTTACATTAGATAGTGTAATTCAAGGATATCCTGTAAAGCCATTTACTTATTATGAGAAAAAATTAGATGACAATGATAAAGAATATTATGAATTAACAGAAGATGAAACATTTGCTACTGGTAAAAGCTATTATAAAGCAAGATTTACATTAGAAGAATTCCCTGATTTTAAAAAGAATGCTTACTATGAAAAAGGTGAAGCATCAACTGATGTAAACGCAATTGGTTATAAAATAGTAGGAACTCAATATAGCTTCTTATATCCATTATTTAGTGATAATACAGTAAAAATAACAGATGATAAAACTTTATATTCATATGATAGTGAAGCAAAAACTGTATCACTTGTTGATTACAAAATAGAAGATGTATTCAAGGTATACGATATAGGAATTAAAGAAGTAGGTAAGAGTGATTTATATCATGATAATTTTTATAAGAATGACCTATTATATGAATACAATTATACAAAATTAACAAATGAATCAACATTAAGCAATGATAAAATTTATTATGTTAAAAATTTAGATAGCGAATATGTTAAAGTAGTTAACCCAGTTGAAGCTAATAAATTAACATATTATGAGCGTGGATCAAAAATATTAGATTCTCATAATGAGCCAATTACAAGATATAACAATGATTTCTTAAAAGAAGCTTCATATACATTTGATACAGAAAACAATGTAGAAGGAATAACTTATTATTATTTCGCATTAGAATTTAATGATGAAGCATCAATAGAAAATATTTATGGTACATTATCAAGTAACTGTTATTTATATCAAAAATTAAGAATTGGTGAATTAAAGGTTAACAAAATAGGCGAAGAATAAAAGGAGGTGTACAAGCATGAATAATAGATTAAAAAAATTATTATATATTATATTACCATCTATGGCGTTAGTTGCCACAGTTTTAATAACTATAGCTATTACTCATGGTTGGTACACTAATATGAATAAGATGGCTGAAATTGATGCGAACACCAAAAATTCAGGTTTTAAATATGAAATAAATGGTGAAACATTAGAAAAAGATGAATATTCAATTTCAAATTTAGTATTCTTTGATATTAATTCTATTTATGAAGGAAAATATTTCAATAAGATGGTATATGAAATAGAATTAGATATTGAAAATATTACAGATGATGATCTAACTTATTCAGTTACATTTGAAGGTTTTAGACAATCATATAATGATGGTTCAAGTGTTAAATCAATTTCATATGTAGGTTGTATTATGTCACCATATAAGCTTGGATATGAATACCAAGAAAAAGGAAAGCAAGGAACGACATATTATACATACAATGATGATACACATGAATACACAGAATATGCTAATTCAAATACAATTGCAGATGAAGTAGACATATCAGGATTAGATTTATATTCATACAATGAAGATTATATTGATGATATATATGTTATAACTTCAGATAAGACAGTTATGGCTAATAAAAAATATTATCAAAAAATATCAAATGATTATCGTGAATATATAACTGCAGGAAATAAAATATTAGATGAAAATAAATATTATGAATTTGTATACGAAATAGCTAATGAGTATGATCCATCAGGAGAATATTATGAAATTCATTCATCTTCTAATGGATCTGCCTTCTATACACTTATTAATAATGAATATGTTACAAGTTCAAATTATAGAAATTATTATTTTAAAACAAATAATTGTCAAAAAACTACTGATAAATATTTCCAAAATGAAACATATTTTTTAAAGAATAATGATACAAATAATAATGAAACATATATTGAACTTACAACATTAACACCTGGTGATTCAACAGAAAATAAGAATTATTATGAATGTGGTAAGAAGATTAATTCATTAATTGAAAATGATAATTCACTTGGTATTACATATACTCCATCATATTCAACAATTACAAATGGTGATGTTACAAATGAATCAACTTTACCATTTAAAGTAGAATATACAAAAGGTAAACTTGGTCCTAAATCTGGAGTAAAGAAAAATCAAAAATTATATTTATATGTATTTGGAGTACAAGAAGTAAATCAAGCATTAAATCCAGAATTTATTGAATTTGTTCATGATTTTAGAATTACGATAAGCGCAACAACAGAATCATCTTGGACTGTAGTTGATGAAATTGAAGATAACAACGACAATAATAATGGACAAAATAATGGTGATAACAATGGTTAATTAAATCATCTGCTATCTGACTATAGGAGGTCTTAATATGGTAAAGACAAAAAGAAAGTTAATAATAATTATTGCATCAATTTCTTTTGTATTAACTATTGGTGTAGTATTTGCAGCCTTCCTATTTTCTAGAATGGTTGATGGTGATGCAAGAACTGGTAATATTTATGAAATTAATAAAGAAATAAGAAGTTATTCAAAATATACTTCAGTTGAAGCAGCAAAGGCTGCAATAGGTAATCCTATTAATTTTGATGTATTATCAGAAAGAAAGAGTGAAGCAACAGTAGTAACTAATAAAATAAATAATGAAGATATTAATGCTGAAACTATTACATGCCTTGCATCAAAAAGAACAACAAACTTCTATGATGAGGCAGATTTAGCACTACCTTATCTAAATCAAATTGGCTTATATGTAAGCTTTACAACAACAATTGATTCATACGCTAGAATTAGCTTTGAGGATGTATGGATTTCTAAAAAGAGATATCAAGGTTCTGATCCTAAAGAAACAATAATTGTTAAAGACCAATTAAATGGTGTATACGAGCAAGTAGACAATTCTAAGATTACACCAAATAATGTTGGTGCTTATTTCTTACTTACTGAATCAGAAGCTCAAACTTATAATGAAAATACTTATTATTACACAAAAGAAATAATAAATGAAAAATGGTATTACAGATATGCCATGATAAATAATCAAACTGAATTATCAGGTGACACCACATATTATACTTTAACAGAAACAAAACAAAATAAATATGATTCAGTTGCTGATGCAGATAAGAGATTTTATAAATTCAGTGCTGAATCACCATTTGAAAAAATAAATCAAGATGAAAATTCAAAATGGTATTATGATGCAAGAACAAATGTTGCATATTATAAAGAAATGATTGATATTGATGAAAGTCAAAAGGGTAAGAAAACAATCAATTTCGGTATAGATATTGCAAATGATTATTTCTATCAAACAAAAGAAGCATCATATGATGAAATCGTAAAGGTTCAATTATCATATCATGTAGAGGTTGTACAAGCAAATAGATGTATGGCTATATGGCATATACAACCTGAAGAATTATTCTAGGATAAGGAGGTATAGCATATGATAAAGAAAATTTTAAAAACTAAAAAATTTTATATATTCTCAGCTATACTCCTATCTTTGATAGGTCTAGCTGTTTATTTTATTTCTGGAGCTTTAAAGACTACAGATAATTTAAACTATAAAGCTTATGTAGGTCATTATGAAACTGATAAGAATCCTATCACATCATTTACATATAAAGAAGCAAAAAAAGATATAGAATTAAACAAATTTTATACAGGAAATGTAAATGATAATACATTTACACCTAAAGATCCTACATCTGTAACTGGTGTAAATGGAATTACATTTGATAGTACTAAAAACATCGGTATTTCTACAATGGCCGAATTAGTAGCATTTTCATATTTATGTAACCCAGATAAAAATCCTACATATTATAAAAGTTATTTAACATATCATTATGTTTTAACTAATAATATAAGTAATGATAGTGCAGCGTTGTATTTTATACCTGTTGGTACTGAACAAGGATATCCATTTAGTGGTACATTTAATGGTAATAATTATGATATTACTGGTTTATCATTTATTACTATTACAGATATTAATGGTGATACATTTACAACATCATATCCTAAGACAAAAAATGCAATTAACTATTTTGCAATGTTTTCAAGAAATAGTGGTACAATTGGTAGTTTTGGTTTAATTAATACTAATATTTCATTTAACTACACATCTACAAGCAACAAATTTGATAAGGTTGCGATGCTTTGTGGTGAAAACACAGGAAGTATATCAAAAGTATACGTTAGAGATTTAAGAAGTGCATCAAGTAATAAATCAGGTATTATGGCATTTGGTGGCTATATTATTTCAGGTTTAGTATTTAATAATTCAGGTACTTTAAAAAATTCATATGTTGCATATAATTCAGTTGTTAATGGTGCAGTATTTGATTATCATGATTTTAATGAAATATTATATTCAAATACAAGTACTGCTTTAGATAGTGTTAAAAACTTATATGTATATAACCAAAGTGTAAGATCAATTGAAGGTGAAGCAGATAATGCAACAGTATATCCAGTTGGTGGTGAAGGAAAACCTCAAATTGGTATCGAAAAGAAAATAACATACACTAATGGTCAAACAAAAAAGAGAAAGCTATATGCTACATATTGTTATACATATCAAAAGCAATCTCAAGATGAAAAAGAAGTAGAAACTAAATATTTGAATTACTACATGAATTCAAAGGATAATCAAACATGGTTTACTGCAACTACTGATGATTTTAATACAATAGATGCAGCATATAACATGTCATCATTAATGCCTACACCTATTTTAAGAGGTATTAAATATAATACAAATGATGAGGCAGATAAATATTTCATTATTGAATCTGAAAGAGATTATGCATTCATGTATGAAATGTTTAATTCATCAAGTTATTTTGCATCAAGTGATTTTACATATCAAATTGAAGCAAATATTAATTTAAATGAACTATCTCCTATTCGTTATACATATTCAGGTGGTATTGGTGCGACTATTCGTGGTAAGGTAGGAGAATATTCAGGTGTAAATACTGAAGTAAAAACACTTCCTACAATTTATTGCCCTGAATTTGTTGAAACTTATACAAAAGTAGAAGGATTTAATGCCTTTGGTTTATTCCCATATGTTAAAAAAGGAACAATTAAAGATTTAAACGTTGTTGCAGTCGCTAGTCAAGATGGAACAAAAGAAATTAGCTTAACAGTTGATAATCAAAATGTTGCCGCATTTGGTGTTATTTGTGGTTACTTAGATTCAGGTAAAATTGATAATGTTAATGTTTATGAAAACATTAATTTGAAAGGTAATACTAAAGCGTTTATTGGTGGTGCAGTTGGTGTTTTAACTGGTTTAGCTGAAGCATCTAATATTTCTAATAATGGTGAACTTAATGTTAATATAACTGCAGTTAAAGAAGATCCAATCGATTATATGAAAGGTATATCTGTTGGTGGTGTTGTAGGTTATATCCATAACAGTATGGCAAACATCAATAATTCTTTAAATAACGCAAAAATTGATGTTAAAGGTATTAGTTCAGTTGATTATACTGTTGGTGGTATTTTAGGTGCAGGTTATACTAATAAGATTGAAAATGTAGAAAATACAGGTAATATTACATTTGATAATAAATATAAAACATTATATATCGCAGGTGTAATTGGTAGACATTTAGGTATCAATGAACAATCTGATGGCTTAACTAATTATGGTAATATTACAATTACAAATAATAGTAATGATACATATGTATGTGGTGTAGTAAATGCAACACCTATTACAGATGGTGCCGATAATTATTTATTATCTAATAATTATAAATATAATGGTGAATATTATTATATTGCAACCATGCTTACTAATGGTGCAACTATTACTGTAAACAATAATAATACATATCAAGCAAAGACACATTTAACTGATGTTATAAATGTAAAAACTAGTGAATGTATTACTAAATTATCTTCAGTTCATAATTTATCTTATAAAGAGAATTATAATGGTGAAAAAACTAAAATTGCTGACAATACTATAGTTATGAATGCATATCGTAACTACGCACCAGTAATTAATTATGAATATAATAATTCAAAATATGATTACCTAGATTTATCAACTGCATATAATTTAAAAAATGTAAATTATACAATGTCAGGTGCTATTAATGATTCAAACTTGAATTTAAATTATACAAATGTTGTTAATGGTTCAAATGTTAATTTAATTAATGTTAGAAACGAAGGTAATATTACATTTACAATTAATAATGCATTTACTGCAAATTTATTTGCATCAGGTATTATTAAATCTATATCAGCTAAAAATATAGCTACATCTGTAGTTAATAGTGGTAATATCACATTAAAACATAGCGCTATGATTACAGGTAATATCAATATAGCTGGTATATGTTATGAAAATAAAAATACTTCATTACAATCTAGTATTGATTTATATAACCCTAATAAAGGTTCATTCGATGCGAAAGCAATAGGTGCTTTAAATAATACAATTAATGCAGGTAGTATTGAAGTAACAAATGATGCATATGAAACTGATATTAAATATACATATGTCCAAAAGCAATCAAATAATAAACAACAAAATATTGGTTATTACTATAATCCACAATATTTAGGCGCTTATATTTTGGGAAATATTAATGTGGCTGGTATAACAAATATAAACTATTCTGTAATTACTAATACATTCAATATCGGAGATATATTTGCTGCGAATGCATGTAAAACATCAGGTTTTAAAACTAATGTGACAGGTATAGCTGACTTAAATATTGGACAATATGCATATATTCTAAATTCTGCAAATAATGGAGATATAAAAGCAATAAATTTAATCAA
>CADBQV010000027.1 GCA_902796895.1 uncultured Erysipelotrichaceae bacterium
CTACATCATTAGTATCAGTATGATTATCATATGTTGCGGTATATCTAGTAACACCTTTTGATTCACAAGTTGGTTCAGTTAATATAGATGAAGTTACAACTGCATTTTCATATTTAATATGTTCATTATCATTTGAACATATATATTTAGCTTGGGCAGTTGTGCCATCTTGTGACCATATAAATTCACTAAATACATAATTATGGCCTAACATATGAATAATTATAGTTTCTCTTGATAATTCTTCTCCGCATACCGAACAATATACTACTGAATCATAATGTCCATTTGTTTCACAAGTAGCCGGCGTAGTATTTTCAATCACAGCTTCACTTGGTGTGTGGCCTAAAGCATCTATATCTTCTAGTACTATTTCATCAGAAACACCATGATAAGTTGCTGTATAAGTTGTTTTACCTTTATTTATACATGTTGGTAAAGTTGTTACTTCACTTGATACTTCTGCATCATATTTAACTATATGAGCTTGATCATTATGACATACATAAACTGCTTTTGCAGTTTTACCATCTATAGACCATTCAAATGTACTAAAATTATAATCATGACCTAAGGCATTTAATGTTTCAGTCTTAGTGTCACTATATTCTGTTTCATTAAATGTAACTTTAGCTGTATATGTTCTTACACCAGTTCCTTCACATGTTGGAGTTGTTGTAACTTCACTTGTAATTACAGCTACTATTTCTTCAACATGAGTATTATCATTTTGACATGTAAATACTGCTTTAGCTGTATATCCATCCCATATGAATGTAGGATTACCATAATTATGTCCTAATTTAGTATTTTCTACTTCAAATACAGCTGATTCTTGATTTAGGAACGCAGTATTTTCAAATGTTACAGTATATTTACCTGTTTCATTTAAAGTACAAGTTGCTTCAGACACTTTAACATATGTTCCAGTTACAGTCTCTGTCTCAATATGATTATTATCATTTTGACAAATACGTGTTGCTGTACACTTATCGTTATTCCATGTATAAGTTACTTCACCATAATTATGACCTAACATAAGAATAATTATTGTTTCTCTTGATAATTCTTCTCCACAAACTGAACAATATACGACAGAATCATAATGTCCATTAGTTTCACATGTAGCAGGTGTAACATTTTCATTAACTGCCACACCTGGTGTGTGACCAGGAGTATTTGTTGTTACTTCAAACTTAAATGTTTGACCATCTACTATTATTGTATAACTATCTTTACCTGTTAATGTACATGTTGGACTAGTTTCAACCTTATATTCATAATCAGTATTATTAAGTTCTGGTAATACATGAATTTCTGTATGTGTATTATCATTTTGACATATCTTTGTTAATAAACCAGCATTATCAAATGTTGGAGTTGTAGTTAAATTCCATTCTCCATAATTATGGCCTAAGGCTGTATTCTCCACTTCAAATACATCAGATTCTTGTGATTCGAATGCTGGATTTTCAAATATTGCTGTATATTTACCAGTTTCATGTAATGTACATGTAGCGTTAGATACCTTTACATAAGTTCCAGTAACAGTTTCTGTCTCAATATGATTATTATCATTTTGACAAATACGTGTTGCGGTACATTCGTTATTATTCCATACATAGTTTACATATCCATAATTATGTCCTAATGCTTCTATATTCTCTACATCATTAGTATCAGTATGATTATCATATGATGCTTGATATCTAGTAATACCTTTTGATTCACATGTAGCCGGTGTTAATATAGATGATGACATTTCTGCATTTTCATATATTATATGTTCACTATTATTTGAACATACATATTTTGCTTGTGCTGTTGTTCCATCTTGTGACCAAATAAATTCACTAAATACATAATTGTGACCTAAGGCATTTAATATTTCATTCTTTGTATCTGTATATTCTACTTCATTGAATGTTACTTTCGCAGTATATGTTCTTATACCAGTTTCTTCACATGTTGGAGCTGTTGTAATTTCATTAGTTACTAAAGCTACTATTTCTTCTATATGAGTATTATCATTTTGACATGTAAATACTGCTTTAGCATTATATCCGTCCCATATAAATGTTGGATTACCATAATTATGACCTAATTTAGTGTTTTCAACTTCAAATATATTAGATTCTTGTGATTCAAATGAATCATTTTCAAATGTTACAGTATATTTACCTGTCTCATTTAATGTACATGTCGCGTCTGTAACCTTAATATATGTACCGGTTACAGTTTCTGTCTCGATATGAGTATTGTCATTTTGACATATTCTTGTTGCTGTACATTTATCATTGTTCCAAACATAAGTTACAGAACCAAAATTATGACCTAATGCAGGAATTATTACTTCTTTATTTTCTTTATAAGTTATATTGTCAAAATCACCTGTAGCAGTATAAATATATTTACCAGCATCATCACATGTAGGATTAATTATTTCTTTAGATACAGTTGCATCAAAACGTAATCTAATATCATTTCGTTTCATAACTAGTTGTGCACTTTGATAATCATCGGACCATCTAAATTCTTTAAAAGTAAATTTTTCTTCAAAAGGTGGTTCAGTTGGATTATTATCAGATTTATTATTAAAACAAGCAATCAAACCAAATGTTAAGCCAAATCCTAATCCTAAAATAAAAATCGAAGATATAATTATTATAATTATTTTCTTTTTCATATTAATAATACCTCCGACTTCTTTAAAATTTAAAAATATAATATTATAAATATTATAATATATGAATATATTTATATCAAGTTTACATGTAAAACAAAAAAGAGCTGTCACCAGCTCTTTAATATTTTATTAGATATCTAAATCATCATCGTCATCAAGATCATCAGTCTTAGCCTTTGAATCTTCAGTGATCAACATTTCTGTATCAGCATCGAATAAATGACAATGATTCATATCAAACCATAACTTTAATGGTTGACCAGGAGCTAAATCATCACGAGATGGAACTGCAGCAATAATAGCATCACCATCAACATTTGTATAAATGTTAGTTTCAGCACCTAATAATTCTGAAATTTCAACTGTAATATCTACACAAGTA
>CADBQV010000028.1 GCA_902796895.1 uncultured Erysipelotrichaceae bacterium
CTTAAAAATAAAAAATATTATCCATATGCATTAATATGTGGTAATGAAATATTAATATATATGTCTATCTCATCAATCATGGTAGGATTTAATCTTGGCTTTAACTTATGTATTATAGGTGTATGTGTTGTTTCATTTTTTTCATCTTATTTTGCAAAAGGAAAAGGTAAAATATTAAAATCAATTATATGGTGTGCATTGTCATTTACAATATGTGTAGGCTTATATATTTATTCAATATATAATGAACCAAAATATAATGTAGAAAAATGGTTACAAACATTTTTATATATTTTCCATACATCTGCAGTATTTGCTTTTATTGTTGCATATCTTACGACATTCTTAAATTATGCAATAAAGCTTGAAAAAAGAATTACAATAGAATCTAGAACTGATAAGCTTACACAAATACATAATAGATATGATCTATATAATTATATTAATTCCTTAAGTGATAAAAATGATTATTCATTATCAATGTTTGATATTGATAATTTTAAGAAAATAAATGACATATATGGCCATTTATGTGGAGATGTAATATTAAAAGAATTAGCTTTAATTGCTAAAAATGAATTTAAAAATGATTTTGTATCAAGATATGGTGGAGAAGAATTCATTATAGTTTTAAAAATGAATGGAGATATAAATAATTCATTTAAGCAATTAGAAGAATTTAGAAGAAATATAGAAAATCATAATTTTATATTTGAAAATAAAATAATTAATATTACTATCACTATAGGTCTTGAAGCATATAAAGAAAATGAAACAATAGAGGATTGGATTGGATATGCAGATAAGAAGCTATATTTAGGTAAAAATAATGGTAAAAATCAAACAGTTAAATAAAATACCTTGTCCTTTGACAAGGTATTTTATTATTGTTTAATTATGTTATGTAATATATAATAAAATTAGGTGATTAAAATGAGAGAAGTAAAATTAATCAAAAGAGAAAAAGTAAATATATTAGATTTAATAACTAATAAATTTAAAGAAATGAATTTAAGCCAATATTATATGAAAAAATTTAAAAGTGAAAAAGAAACTACTTATTTTTTTGTATATGAAACAAGCTATACTACACTTAAACAAGTTAAGTTTTTTTCACGTTCACCAGGTAAAATAATTGTTTCAACTTCTATAGTTGCAACAGTAAGACCAACAGATACAGTAGTATCATTTGTAATTAGTACAGATGATGATGTAATGACACCTAATGCTGTAATACTTACTTTATACGATAATGGATTTAAAAAAGTAGAATAAATAATTGTAAGATGCAATACTAATTCTTTGTAAAAGTATTGTATTTTCTTTTTATTTTCTATAAAATTAAAATAGTTTTTAAGGAGAAGGAAAAATGAAAAGAAAATTATTTGCAATATCATTATTTGCACTTGGTGCATTAGCTATTTCATCTTGTGGTAAAGGTTCAAAGGATAATGGCACAGAAAATAATGTAGAAAAAGGAAAAACAGTAAATAGTGTAACTTTAAATGTTAAAGATAGTTATGGACAATCAAATGAAGTTACTATATCTAAAGATGACAGTTATAAAGATATGATTCAAAAATTAGGTCATAATATTTTTACAATCATAGGTGATGGAGATAATTATCATCCATTTTATGAAAAATATGATTCAAAATATGATTCAGAACAAACAAATTATTATTCTCGAAAAGTAATTAAAAATGACGATGGAGAATATGAAGAATTATCAGAATATACATCTGGTAATATAAAGACAAAAAATACTACAAAAATAAATTCTACAGTATATCAATATAGTGATTCTGGTGATTCAATATTTTATCTTGGAAATTATACAGACACTGATAATGATGAATATGATCTAGCCTCAGGAAAAGTAACTTTTAATGATAAAGAAGAATATCTAAATAAAGGTGCATATTTTAATTATACAGGCGATATGCGAAATGGTGGATCAATAAAATTTGCTACTGATAGAGAATTATATTCAATTGGATTATCAATAGATTATCGAGTTCCTGAAAATGTTGTTAATGATTATAATTCATTGTATTTTGAAACACAATGGGAAGATTATGCATCTTATCGTTCATCAATTGCAAGCTATACTGCAAAAGATTATGACATGAGTTTTAATTTAAGTAATATTATGGATCATATTTGTCCTCAAACTGCAGGTTATTATATTGAATTATCTTCAAAAGTTTGTAATCCTTTAGTTATGTCTACAGGAGATTTAGATAGTATTCCAGAAGAGCTTCATCAATTTTATGATTTTAGCTTTGAATTAACTGATAAATTTATAATTATAAAAAATAAAGTTAATACTTATGAACCAATACTA
>CADBQV010000029.1 GCA_902796895.1 uncultured Erysipelotrichaceae bacterium
ATGATGATTTTTATGATTATATTATCTATATTACCTTCAAATATCTTAAGAATAACTCCTAAATCTTTAAATTTAAATAAAGAATATTTATTAGCAATTATTAAATTATCACTACCTGTATTTATTGGAAGATTTTTATTCCATTTCGGTAAAGTATATCTAAATTCAATCGCTACTGTTACATACGGTAAAACTGTAGTAGGTGCCCTTGGTATTTCTAATACAATGGCGGGACTTCCTACAAATATGATTAATTCATTTGAAGATGGTGGATCAACAATCGTAAGCCAAAATTATGGAAGTGCAAATGGAAGAAGAATCAAAAAATTCTATATTGTAAATATGATAATTGTATCATCTATATCACTTGTATCTGTAATAATATTATATCTATTAAAGAATAATGTTGCTGGATTCTTTGCAGGTAATGATTTAGAATATCAAAAAATTATTGTTGAAATATTTAAATGGGAAATATTAGATGTCATATTTACAGGTATTGCAGGTGCATCTAATGCTATATTCTATGGCTTTGGTAAAACAAAGATTACATCTTTAATGTCAATGGTAAATCTATTTGCATTTAGATTACCTACATTAATGATTTTAATGTATATAGTTAATATGAATTATGAAGCATGTGGTATAGCAATGTTTGTATCTAATACATTAGCAGGTATTATTACATTTACATTATGTTTATTCTTCATGATAAAATTAGAAAAAAATCCCAAATATGAATCACTTTTTCAACCAATTAGTAGTTAGATATTATTTTAAATGATTGTATTTTTAATATCAATTTAGTTTGATATATTCAATTTTTTATTTCTGTTTATGATTTTAATAGTGGAATATTTATTGTTCCACTTTTTTTCTTTACATCAATATAAATCAAACTTATAATTCAATTAAAGAATCACATTAAAATTATATTATAGGAATGACAAATATGTACGAATAGCTACTTAATTATGATATAATGTATAGTGATCTAGATGGGAATGTTGCAATAAGTACATTAATTTGTATATTAATTGGTGCAGCTAAGCTAGAAGCAAGGTTTTTGAAATTTATTGCAAGAAAAATTGGGAATACAGCTGTTAATAAATTACTAACGAAAATAGGAGCTGGAGTTAATATTGGTATGAAAAATATAAATAAGATAGCTGATGGATTATTTAAAACGGATGACGATTTAATTGGTGTTGGAATTGAATGTATAGCCTCTTCAGTGCCTGATATAATCTATAGTTTATTTTAATTATGAATAAACGTGTATATTTTGCTTGGGCTATAGTTATACCACCGATTCTTCTTGTTACATATTTGTTATTCCATAACTACATAGAAAATATTATTATAAGAAATACATATTTTTATATAATGTGGTCGCTTAATTTTATATGGCCATTTTATACAATTACAGTTACTCCGTTTTTATGTTCGCCTAAAAGGCAATTACCAGATAAGATTAATTTGATCAGTTTTAACAACGATATAATTTGTAAGCAATTAGATAGGAATAATTTCATAGTATACCTATATAATAGCAAATTGAAAATAGACATGTCAGGTTGGATATTTAAGAAAACTTATATAAGAGATATAATTTTAATGTATTATCATTTGAACCATTATAATAAAAATAAGCTTAAATCAACCAAGTGCCTTAGTAAAAAATTCTTTCCTAATCAGAACTTATCAATTATATTTATGTCGAATAATGGAGAAAAAAAATTATATTTAATAAAAGACGGTAAAGAAAAAAGAAGTTTTTTATGTAGTTATAAAATATTTGTTCTAGCCGCACCTTTAGATAGACGCGTTAGGTGGAAAAAAGATAGGTATATTAAAAATGAAGTTTTAAATTTTTATATGTAGATATTGAAAATAGTGATGGATGGTGGAAATATGGGAAAGATTAAATTAATTCATATTATTATCGCATTATTTTTAGTATTAGGTTCAATTATGGTTATATATTTGATTGTCGATATGTTTATAGATCATAATAGTGAGTTATCATTTTGTTATTATGGTGGTCAAGGCAAAGATATTCATTTTACTATAGATGATTGTTATTTTAATTCTGAAATTAATTATAACGAAAGAATAAAAGAGGAGAAAGATAAAATTGGAAGATTGAAAATATTTCCTAATGAGATTGAAGAAAATTTCAATTTTGAAGGCTTTGCATATAGTCAAAGAGAGTATTTACTTGAATTTGATTATGGAAAATATGATTATAGAGCCGAAATATTTTTGAGTGTTACATATTCCGATAAAAAATTTATAGAAGAATATAATAGAATATCTTCAATCAGTATAAAGAATAATCGAAAACCAGTTTTGAAAACTGATTTATTTCAATTTCCGACCTTGGTTGCAACATATAATGATATATCAAGATATGAATATGCAATCTTTAATTATGATTTTAAGCAAATAGTATATATATATTTGTTTGATAATGGTGTGAATTGTTTTTATTTTGATGAAAAATTTATTCCTACAAAAATTACAGATTTTGATCATTATGATATTTATTAAATTATTATTAAATGATTAATGCTATTTTAAGGAAAAACATTTTTGTATCGTGTTTAAAATTAATAATTTTAAAAGCCTTTAATTTATGTACTCTTTTAACCATAAAATAAAGGTTTTTTAAATTTATAATCAATGTAATTTTGTAATTAGACAAAAACGATTAAATATATTTGAAATGAATTATTATTAGTGTTATAATCTTTTAGCAATATACATTTTATTTTTTTAGTATTTGGTTGGTGGTATTATGGATATTAAAGAAAAAAATTTAATAGATAGAATAGAAGAAGGAATGAAGCATCCAGGATTCAAAAGAAAATTTAGACAATATTTTTATATATCTTTAGGTGTATTAATATTAGATGTTGGCTTTTATTTTTTCTTAAATCCATCTGGAATTGTTACAGGTGGTACTATGGGTCTTGCGATATTGTTTACTCCATTAATTAATCATGCATGGAGTTGGTTTAGCCCATCTATATTCATGTATATAATCGATATAATTGCATTACTTTTAGGATTAATATTTTTAGGAAAAGAATTCTTTATTAAAACAATTTATGCTACACTTTTATCTCCATCTATAATTTTCATATTTGAAAGATTTTTAGATGAAAATTATTTTATTAATACAATGGATGAGCATACTATGCAAATGATTGTATGCTTAATATGTGGTACGCTACTTTCAGGCGTTGGTGTAGGTATTGCAATTAAGAATAATGGATCAACTGGTGGTATGGATGTATTTCAAAAAATTATGAGTAAATACATGAAAGTACCAATGAGCGTTACAATGTATTTTACAGACTGGGTTATTGTTATATTTGCAGGATTTATTATTAGAAACGAAGGCTTTACATATGTTTATCAAATAGAATATGTAATATTCGGTTCAATCGGTGTAATTATTCAAGCATATATAATTGATTTCATATGCTTATCTGCAAAATCAAGAAGAACAGTATATGTTATAACTGATAATCCAAATGGTATTAAAGATTTAATCTATAAAGAATTAGATAGAGGTGTTACATTCTCTAAAGTTGTAGGTGCATATACAGATATAGAAAGAACAATGGTTATCTGTACAATGGATAAAAATGAAGCTTATAGAATAACATCTATGATATCAGAATATGAGCCTGAGGCATTCACATTTGTTACATCATGTAAGGAAGTACGTGGTGAATACGAAAAAAGAGGTATAATTTAAGCAAGTCATATCTTAAAAGATATGGCTTTTTTTGTTATTTTAATGATATAATAAAATAAATATAGAAATTTTTAATTAAATATTTGGAGGTTATATTATGGAAATTACTGTAATTCATGAAAATGATTTAATTATTAAACTTAAAGGACGTCTAGACACTACAACATCTATTAAATTAGATGAAAGAATTAAGGAAGAAGAAATAAAAGAAAATAATGTTATATTAGATTTTAAGGAATTAGAATATATATCATCTGCTGGACTTAGAACATTACTTCAATTAAAAAAGAATCTAGCAAGTGAAAATAAAACACTTGAAATTCACAATATTAACGCAGTTGTAAAGGAAGTATTTAATGTAACTGGATTTAAAAATATATTAACTATTAAATAGAAAGTAGTGATAATATGAAATTTTCAGTTCAAAAAAAGCTAATATTTCTTGGTTCATTTATATCTTTAATATTAATAAGTGCATCATTTTTATTAAGCTTTTTTATTTATAAAAATCATAGTGAAAAGAATTTTATTAAATCAATTGATAATTCAATTGCTGAATTAACAAATTCACTTGGAAAAAACAATAAAGATGATTTAATAAAGTACTATAAAAAATTTTATGAAGATTATCAATTATCTATGGATTTAGAATTTCCTGAATTTAAAGATAATCAAGAAAAATATGATTATTTATCAGAAAAATATCCTAATATATATCCATCTAAAGGATTTGGATTATCTCAAGAAAAATTAATGCTTCAAAATATATATATTGAAATATCTTCACTTTTAGATAATGCAGCAATATCATCAGGAGGAAATATCGCATATGCTGGTTTTTTTGTATCTGATGAATCAGGAAAAGATATAAAATTAGTATATATGTTTGACGCTAATTTCAAATTTAAGGAATATAAAGAAAATAGCTATTTTCCAGGTGAGGTATATACACTAAAAGATGACGACTTAGATATGGATCCTAACATAAAAACAGGTGGATATATCTTAAGAGGAGCTAAAACAAGAGTACTTGATATCGATTTAGGAGAAATTGATGGTAATAAAGCAGAAATAACTGCCTTTATTGAATATGATGATACATTAATAAAAGATGATATAAGATTCTTTGCGATAGTTTTAGCCTTATCATTAATTGGCTTTTTTATAATACTTCTTGTAGCATATGTATTAATTTTAAGATTTGTTTTAGTTAATAATATTACTAAATTAACAAATAAAACAAATGAATTTACAACAAGCATTAAAAGTGGAAAAGAAATAAGTGTTATAAATCCTAATATAAATACAAAAGATGAAATAGCTAATCTATCTAATTCATTTGTAAAAATGGAAGAAGAAATTATAAGCTATACTAAAGAATTAGAACAAATAACAAGAGAAAACGAAAGAATTAATGCAGAGCTTGATGTTGCAAGCAAGATTCAATTAGAAGCTCTACCTTTAAATTTCTATTCTAATAAATTTATAACAATAAACGCCCAAATTAAATCAGCTAAAGAGGTTGGTGGCGATTTTTATGATTATTTTTATATAAATGAAAATAACCTAGCCTTCATTATATCTGATGTATCAGGTAAAGGTATACCTGCTGCACTTTTTATGATGCGTTCAAAAGAATTAATTAAATCAAGATTACTTACAAATAATGATTTATGCACTATATGTTATGAAGTAAATAATTTATTAATTAAAAATAATAAAGAAGGATTATTTATAACTGCATTTATTGGTATATTAAATTTAAAAACATATGAATTAAAATTCATAAATGCAGGACATGAAAAGCCTTATTTAATATCTAATGGTAAAGTTACTAAATTAGATACATTATCTAATTTTATTATTGGTGGAGTAGAAGATTTTAAATATGAAGCTGAGACAATAAAATTAAATAAAAATGATAAATTATTCTTACATACTGATGGTTTAAATGAAGCTATAAATGATAAAAGAGAAGAATTCTCGTATGATAGAATTATTAAATCATTAAATAATAATAAGGATAAAGATTCATTTGATATATTAAATAATATGAATAATGATTTATTAGAATTTACAAATAGTGTAGAAGCATTTGATGATGTTACTATGTTAATTCTTGATTTATCAAATCATAATTTAAATTTTAAATTTGAAAAACCAAATTATGAAATAATAGATTTAATTAATGATAAATTTAATGATTATTATAAATTTATAGATGATAAAATTAAATCTGAAATAAATATTATTTTTGATGAAATAATTAATAATTATATAACATATGAAAAGGGTATTGATTTAATAATTGAAATCAATATTGAATTAAATAATGATTTATTAATTATTGAATTTATAAATAATGGAAATGAATTTAATCCATTATTATTAAAAGATAATTATATAGAAGAATATAGTAGTGATTTAAAGCTTGGAGGCTTTGGTACATCTATTGTTAAAAGCTTATCAAATAAGATTGATTATAAAAGAATTGATAATAAAAATCATTTAATAATAGAAAAAAGTGTAAAATAAATTACATTTTTATATGTATAAAAATTGAAAAAACTATAAATTATTATTATAATATAGATAGGTAATGGCGGTATTAATATGTATTCAAGTAGTGATTTAAAAAAATATGACTTCTTTAAGGAAGCATTAAAAGCAAATAAAATTGAATATATTTTAGATACACTAACAGGTGTTATTAATAGAAAATTTATGCTAGAATATGTCAAACATTTAATTGATTTTAATGTGCCTTTTAGACTAGCTATCATGGATTTAGATGATTTTAAATTAATCAATGATAAATATGGTCATTTTACTGGTGATATAATATTAGAGAGTGTAGCAAGTAACTTAGTTAATTATGTTAATGACAAAGGATTGGTTGGCCGCTTTGGTGGAGATGAATTTGTTTTAGTATTATTTGATTTAAATGATTATAAATTAATTCATAAATTTTATTGTGGAATGTTAAAACCTGAGACAAAATTGCTAAGATCATATTATAAAATAAATGAAGAGCAATCTATATTCATAACAGCAACAATAGGCTGTGCTGCATTTCCTGATGATGCGAAGAATTTTGATGAATTATTCTTAATGAGTGATAAAACATTATATCGTGGAAAAGCAAAAGGAAGAAATTGTTTTATCATATATGTTCATGAAAAGCATAAAGATTTCCAAATTCAAAAGATTCATAATGATGATGAAGCAACTATTATTTTTAATATCAATTCTAAATTTGATGAATTAATACCTTTAAATCAAAAATTATTAGAATTATCATCATATATTAAAAATAATTTAAATTTAGATAATATATTTTATATAGATTCTAATTCAAATTTATATGATATTGATGATTTTAAATTATTAAAAAAAAATACAGATTTATCATCTTTAAAATTCAATAATGAATTATATAGATATGATTATAAAGGTGATGTAGAAAGATCACCTATTGGTGATGATATTAAAAATTATGAAATTGCATCTTTATTAATAACAAGAATTAAAGTTAAAGATGAAATAAAAGGATATATAATGTATGCCCTTAAAAGAACAGCTAAAATATGGCAAAACAATGAAATTGCAACACTTATGTTTTTAGCTAAGACAATATCATTAGAAATAAAATAAAAATAAGCTATAAATCTAGTTTTTAAGATTTATAGCTTATTTATTTTTACATATCTAATCTATCAAAGAATTCTAATGAATCTAGAGATTTGATAGCTTGTGTTAAATAATTAAAATCTGTTATTGGCCATCTATATCCTAAGCGATATAATGCTTTTACAGTAAATGTGAAATCAGCTTGAACTAATTCATATGTATGATTATCACTATTTGCATATGATAATAATGAAGATATAAGCATACTTTTCTTTTCATCTTGCATTATTTCATGAACTTTGTTATTGAACACATCATCACTAACTTTATCGATTTTAATTCCTGCTAAATTGATAGCGTCAATGACATCGCCCATTTGAACCTGGTGAGAGTTAGCACTGTGGAATACTGTAAATTTCTTTGGTGTTTGTGATAGAAGAAGTATAGTTTTAGCTATTTCATCGATTGGAGAGAAGTCTATTTTAGCATCAAGCATTGAAATAGGGAACATTCCAATAACCTTATAGCCTTTTAGGTTTTTCATAAATGCGTTAGTAATACTATTTATTTGGAATTCTCCATCACTTTGTC
>CADBQV010000030.1 GCA_902796895.1 uncultured Erysipelotrichaceae bacterium
AACAAAAGGTATGTTAAATAAAGAAGTATTCTATCAAGCATCAAAAGGTGTTGTAGTACTTGACTTTGCTCGTGATACTTTAGTAAACGAAAAAGATCTAGAAGAAGCATTAAAGAATGGTCAAGTTAAGAAGTTTGTTACAGATTTTGCAAATGCTAATGTTGTAAAATTACCTAATACAATCGTTTTACCTCACTTAGGAGCTTCTACTGATGAAGCAGAAGATAACTGTGCATTAATGGCTGTTGCTGAATTAAAGAACTTCATTGAAAATGGTAATATCCAAAATTCAGTTAACTATCCTGCAGTTGATGCTGGCGTTAAACCTGCTAACTTCACAAGAGTTTGTATCAACCACAAGAACAATCCTGGTATTATTGCTAAATTCACTAATGAAATTTCATCTAAGGGTGCTAATATTGAATCATTAGTAAGCCAATCTAAAGGTGAATTTGCTTATACTATCTTAGATTTAGATAAGAATGTTGATACTAATGCACTTGCTACATTAGAAGGTGTATTAAGGGTTAGAGTGATTTAATAATGATAAAAATAGGAATGCCTCAATTATATGAATTTGATACAGTTGAAGATAATTTAAAATTAGCAAAAGAATTAGGTGTTGATTTCATCGAATTAAATTTAAATTTCGGATATTGTAGAAAAGAAATGGAGGCTAAGACAATTGCCTCACTACTTGAAAAATATAAAGTAGAGGCTACCCTACATTTTTATGATGAAGCAGATTTTGCATCATATGATGAAGTTGTCGATGCATATTTAGTATTACTTGAAAAATATGCAAGCCTTGCATGTGGATATATTAAACAAATAAATATGCATTTAATTCCAGGACCTGTAGTTACAATTTCTGGTGTTAAAAATTATATTTATGAAAAAGAATATGATGAATATATTACAAGACTAATTAATAATTTTAAAAAGGCTGAAAAGATTTGTAATAAATATAATATCAATATGGTAATTGAAAATACTGATAATATTCCTGAATATACTAAAAGATCATACCATGATTTATATAAAGCAGGTTTTAGATTCTGTTATGATATAGGTCATGATCATTTAAGCTATGATATAGTTTGGAATTTATTAAATGAAATTGATTTACCATTTGATGAATTCCATATTCATGATGCTAAAGATAGAAAGAAGTGCCATTTATCACTTGGTGATGGTACACTAGATATCAAGAAATTTAAAGATTTAGCAGAAAAAAATAATGCATATGTTGTACTTGAAGTTAAGCAATCAAGTGATTTAATTTCATCAGTTCCATTATTCAAAAAGCTTTAAAAAAATATTTTAAAAATATACTTGTATTAAATAAACATATATGTTAAAATACTTGAGTAAACTTTCTATGGCATTAGTCCATGGCGGAAGGAGTTGGAAAAGCATGAAAAAGGATATTCATCCAAATTACAAGACTGTAAAAGTTACTTGTACTACATGTGGCGCTACATTTGAAACAGGTTCAGTATTAGACGAAATTCGTGTTGATACTTGCTCTAATTGTCATCCATTCTATACTGGAAAGCAAGCATTTACACAAGCTGATGGACGTGTTGAAAAATTCAATAAGCGTTATAATTTAAAGAAGTAATTTTAGATATTAAGGAGCATATAATTTGCTCCTTTTTTTCTCGTTTTTTTTCTATTATTTCCTATGATTTTAAATTAAAATATGATATAATATTTATAAATTTTAGGGAGTTGATTAAATTGAATTATAAGGGCAATGAAAAAGGATGGGTTGAGACTATTGTCGGCCCAATGTATGCTGGTAAGACAGAAGAATTAATTCGTAGAATTAAAAGAATGGAATATGCTCATAAAAACTATATTATTTTTAAGCCAAATATCGATGATAGATATAGTGATTGTGAAATTGTATCTCATAATAAAAAAGCTATGAAGGCAGTAGGAATTGATCATGGTAGTGAAATAAAAAGACATCTTAAAAAAGATGTTCAAGCAGTAGTTATCGATGAAGTACAATTTTTTGATAAATCATTAGTTAAATATTTAAAAGAATTAGCTGATAATGGCTATAGAGTTATTTGTGCCGGACTTGATACTGACTTTAGAGGTCTTCCTTTTGGACCTATTGGTGATATCATGGCAATAAGTGAATCTGTTACTAAATTAACTGCAATATGCTCATGCTGTGGTGAACCTGCTACAAAAACTCAAAGAATAATCAATGGTAAGCCTGCTTATTATAATGATCCTATTATTCTTGTTGGTGAGAAAGAATCATATGAAGCAAGATGTAGAAATTGTCATATAGTATTAACAGGTAACGAAGAAGATGACAAATAAAGATGAATATTTTATGTCTTTAGCATTAAAGGAAGCTAAAAAGGCATATGATATTGATGAAGTACCTGTTGGTTGCGTAATAGTACTAAATGATAAAGTAATCGCAAGAGCTTATAATAAAAGAGAAAAAGATAAATCAAGTATTTCTCATGCAGAAATATTAGCAATTAAAAAAGCGTCAAAGAAACTTGATTCATGGAGACTTGATGATTGTAAAATCTATGTCACACTTGAACCATGTATAATGTGTGCAGGTGCTATATTACAAGCTAAAATAAAGAATTTATATTATGGTGCTAAGGAACTAAGATATGGTTCTATAAGCTTAGCTAATATTTTTAGTTATAAATATAATTATGATATTTCAGTTTTAGGTGGAATATTAGAAGAAGAATCTAGTATGTTAATATCTTCATTCTTTAAGAAATTAAGAAATTAATATACTTGAAATAATTATATCTTTATGCTAGAATTAAAGACGTCCTTAGCCAATTGCTTAGAGTGAACCAGGTCAGGGTCGGAAGACAGCAGCCTTAAGCTTTTGGGTGATGTGGCTGAGGCGCCTATATAACAATAATGACTGATTTAATCAGTCTTTTTTTATAAAAAAAGAGGCATTTTTTGCCTCTTAAATCTTTTTTGTATATTCTTTTAAGAATTCTAATTCATCATCCTTAAGTGATGGACTAAGTTTATCATAAACCATTTGATGATAATTATTTAACCATTCCTTTTCTTCCTTAGTTAATAAAGATATTTTTATTAAGTCAAGGTCAATAGGACAATAAGTTATTGTTTCAAATTCATAGAATGTTCCCCATTCATTACTTTCTTTTAGGACACATAATAATTCATTTTCAATTCTAATACCATATTTTCCTTCAATATAAATTCCTGGTTCATCAGTTGTAACCATACCTGGTTCTAAAACACAAGAATCTAATCTTTCAGGAACGCTTTTCCATCTAAAGCCGTTAGGTGCTTCATGAACAGAAAGTAGATAACCTACACCATGGCCTGTACCACATTTATAATCGATACAACCACGCCATACTTGCTCTCTTGCAAGAACGTCTAGATTCATTCCTGTACAGCCCTTCATAAATACACATTTTGCTAGATTAATCATAGCTTTTAAAACCATTGTATAATGAGTTTTAATCTTATCATTTGCTTTTCCCATCATAAATGTTCTTGTTATATCTGTAGTACCTTCTAGATAATGTCCTCCACTATCTACAAGTAAAATTCCATCATTAATTGGTTGAGATGTTTCTTTTGTCGCACTATAATGCATCATTGCAGCATTTTGGTTACATGCACAAATAGTATTAAATGATAAATCAACAAATCCTTTGTTCTTTTTTCTTAATTTTTCTAAGTAATCAGATACTGATAATTCAGTCATTGGTTCTTTTTTGTAATTATTTTTTAAATAATACATAAATTTAACCATTGCCACTCCATCACGTTCGTGAGCGATTTTTATATTTTTAATTTCAGTTTGATTTTTAATTGCTTTAAGTCTTACTGTAGGATTAATCTTATTAACAAATGTGTTATTACCTTGTTGTAATTTATTATATAATGCATAATTAACTTTGTTGAAATCCATTAATATCTTTTTATTTTTAATTGTATATAAATAACTATAGATTTCATCATATTCTTTTAATTCAATATTGTTTTCAGATAAATAAGTAGATACTATTAAATCTACTTTTTTATTATCAACAAATAAAATAGTAGAAGATTCAGTAATGATAGTATAAGCTAAAAATACTGGAGTATGTAAGACATCGTTAGCACGTAAATTATATAACCATGCTTGATCTTCAAGTTGAGTTAATAATAATACATCACAATTAGAAGCCTTTAATTCATCTCTTACATCAATTATTTTTTTATCATATGATACACCTGAATAGAATTTGGATAATTTATAAATTAAAGAATAAGGTAATTCAGGTCTATCCTTCCAAATTAAATTAATTAAGTTTGCTTCTTTAAATAAAACATTTGGAATTGCTTCTTTTAATTCTAATATATCTTTTGTTGTAGATAGCTTGAAATTAAATCCTAATGTTACATTTTCTTCCTTTTGAAAATAATTAATTAAAAATTCATTTACAGTTGGCGTATTTTCAGTACCAATTTTCATAAGTTCAATTGGTTTGTTTTTAATTTGATTTTCTGCTTGAATAAAATATCTTCCATCAGTCCACAAATAACCCTTTTCCTTAGTTATAACAAGAGTACCAGCAGAACCAGTAAATCCTGTTAAGAATTGTCTAATTTTAAAATGATCTGCAATATATTCACTCATATGATAATCACTTGTAGGTATTATATAAGCATCTATATTTTCACTAATCATTTTTTGAATAAAAATTTCAATAAGTTCCATAAATAATCACCAAAAATATTATATAATAATTAAGCTCAATTTTGAAGAAGATAATTGATAGTTTAATAAAAATAATATATAATTGAATATGCTATAAAGGAGAGTAAATATGGATTTAGGAATAGTCGGAATTATTGATATAGTTATTATAGTTTTATTAATACTTTCTATTATTGTTGGTGCTAAAAAAGGTTTTGTTAATTCATTATCTGGTATTGGAGTTTTATTAATTGTTATTTTTTCAGTACTATATTGTGGTCAATTAGCAAACTTATTTAAATCTTGGGGTTTATTACATCCTGATATTTATGAGGTTGTATTTGGTAAAATTGAACCTAATTTATCTAGCACATTTACTGATACCTTATCTAAAGCATATAACATTCCATTTTGGATTGCTGGTATATTAGCATTTTTAATGGGTAAGCCTTCTGATAATCAAACAGCTATGCAATATAGTGAAATAGTTACTATAAAATCATTAACATTTATTTGCTTTTTCATAATGTTATTTACATTATTGATTGCTTTATTCATTTTAAAATTAATCAGCAAACAAACAAGTAAAGATGGAATAGGTAGGGCTGTTGATAGAGTATTTGGTGTCATATTTAGCTTAATTGTCTTTTCAGTATTCGTATGTGTAGTATTCTGGGTATTAAAGCTTATATATAATGGTGTAAGTCCTGATAGTGGCTATGTTGAATTTATGAATAAGGATTTAATGCTAAATGATGATTCAAAATTTAGAATTAGTAAAATAATCTATAATGGCAATATTCTTGCTAGCTTTATGGAGAGTATTTTTTGATAAAAATACTTTCCATTTTTTCTTTAATTTTACATAACGATATGTTATAATGAATTGTATTTTTTTGAAGGATTTGAATTTACTGAGGTGATGATATGAAAATAAATCCAAAATTATATGCAATCGCAGATCCTGTAACACCAGTTGAAACTCAAAATTTCGATGGAAGAACTGTTCAATTATACCTAATGGATAGCTTCGAAGGAATCAAAGAAGAGTTTGCTGATAAAAAAGGCCAATTTGCTGTTTGGTCAAGTGTTGATGGATTCAATTACAGAGTATTTTTAGAAAATGGTTATTATGATAAGGTTAGTGAATTATATTCTCAACCAGTTAATAAGATTTGGATTGAATTTTGGGATAAGACTGACGTTATTCAAAGAAAATTCTCACTTTTCTTTACATATCCTATTATGGCAATAGCTATTATCTTATGTGTTATTTCTATTGCATTCCAAGCTCAAATGGGACAAATAGGAACATATGTTACAATTGGTGTACTTGCAGTAATGTTTATAGGTATATTAGTTGGTAATGTATTTGTTAAGAAAAAAGTAATAGCTGCAAATACTGAAAGTAGACAATTAATTATTGATCATTTTGGAGAAGCAAAATTCGATAAGCTAATTGATGAACAAAAAACTTATATGGATGAATATTATGATAAATTATATCCAAATGAAGAAGAAACTACTGAAGAAAATAAAGATGATAAAGTTGAAGAAGTAAAAGAAATTACTGAAGATACTACAAAAGATAATACTGAAGAAGTAAAA
>CADBQV010000031.1 GCA_902796895.1 uncultured Erysipelotrichaceae bacterium
ATATAATTGATGTTAATAATATTAATATATATGGTGAAGGTTTAATTAATGGCTGTGGTCTTACATTTTGGCGTAAATTTTGGTTAAGAAGAAGCTGGAATAAATCATGTACTAATAAAGATGAAGAAAGACCTAGATTAATATTTGTATCTAATTCAAATAATATTAATATATTTGATTTAACAATTAAAGATTCAGCATTCTGGACAATTCATTTATATAAATCAGAATATATAAAATTATTTAATTTAAATATAACATCTCCTAAAGAACCAGTGATGGCACCATCTACAGACGCAATTGATATAGACGCATCAAGATATATTCATATTTATAATAATTATATAAGCTGTAATGATGATGGTATTGCCTTAAAAGGCGGTAAAGGTATTAATGCCCATAATGATAAAAATAATGGTATTAATGAATATATATTAATTGAAGATATTAAATTTGGTTTTTGTCATTCAGTATTAACATGTGGTAGTGAATCTATTCATAATAAAAATATTTTAGTAAGAAATATAGATGTTTGTGATGCTAAAAACATCTTATGGCTTAAAATGAGAAGTGATACATTACAATTATATGAAGATATAATAATGGATGGTATTAAAGGTAATTCTAAAATATTTTTAAATATTAATTCATGGAATCAATTTAAAAATAGTGATGATATCTTATTTTCTAAAGCTATGAATATTTCATTTAATAATATTGATATAAAATGTGTTAATGCCTTTTTCATAACTGAAAAATTAAATGAATATAAAATATCTAATTTTAGCTTTAATAATGTAAAAATAGAATGTCAAAAAATTGGATATGATTATAATAAAATTGAAAATGTTAAATTTAATAATTTAAAAATAATAAATTAAAATTAATTAAAGGAGGATTTAAAAATGACATATATGTGCATAGATCTTAAATCCTTTTATGCTTCATGTGAAGCAAGATTTAGAAATCTAGATCCTCTTAAAGTTAATTTAGTTGTAGCAGACGAATCAAGAACAGAAAAAACAATATGTCTTGCAGTATCACCAAGCCTAAAGCAATATGGCATTCCTGGTAGAGCAAGACTTTTTGAGGTTATAAGCAAAGTAAAAGAAATTAATAAAGAAAGATTAAAAAATAATAATTATAAAAAATTTATTAATAAATCATATGATGATGATATCTTAAAAAATAATAAAAATTATGAATTAGATTTTATAATTGCTAAACCTCAAATGCAAAAATATATTGATGTATCATCATATATCTATAGTATTTACTTAAAATATGTATCTAAAGAAGATATTCATATATATTCAATTGATGAAGTATTTATAGATATAACTACATATTTAAAATTATATAATTTAAATATGTATGATTTTGCAAAAAAAATAGCAACTGAAGTCTTTTTAAAAACTGGAATTACCGCAACTGTAGGTTTAGGCGATAATATGTATTTAGCTAAAGTAGCTATGGATATAGTAGCTAAGCATATAAAGCCAAATGAAAATGGATTAAAAATATCTTATTTAAATCAAGAATTATTTAAAGAAAAATTATGGCATCATAAGCCATTATCTTCATTTTGGAGAATTGGAGTAAATACAGAAAGAAGATTAAATAATTTATATATTTATACACTTAAGGATCTAGCAAGAGTAGGTATTGAAAATCCTGATATATTATATAAAGAATTTGGCATTAATGCAGAGCTTTTAATAGATCACGCATTTGGCTATGAATCAGCTACAATTAAAGATATAAAAGAATATAAGCCTAAAAATAATGTCTTTTCTAAAGGACAAGTATTACATGAGGCATATGATTATAAAAAGATGCAAATAATAATTAAAGAAATGGTAGATGATCTTGCTAATACTTTATTAATTAATAATTTATATGCATCTACATTTATCTTATATATAGGATATGAAAAAACTGATTTAAATTTAGATTTAGAATATAAAGAAAATTATTATGGTATAGTTGTACCTAAAGGTATTAATAAAAGTATTAAATTTAAGCCTACTAATTCTAAGATAGAATTAAAAGAATTAGCTATTAAATTATTTTTAGAAAATGTTAATAAGGATTTATTAATGAGAAGAATAAATATTGCATTTTCAGGATTAATATATAAAGAAGAACTAAATAATATTAATTATGAAGTATTTGATTTATTTTCTAATGTTGATGAAAAAATAGAAGAAAATAAAATCAAAAAAATAAAAAATGAAAAAGAAAAAAATATTGAAAATACAATAATTAATTTAAAAAATAAATATGGTAAGAATGCAGTTATTAAAGGCCTATCACTAGAAGAAGGAGCTACTCAAATTGAAAGAAATAAACAAATAGGTGGTCATAAAGCATGATAGATTTAGATAATTTTGATTATGAAAATTATAAATTAAATAGCTCAAAAAAGAAATTAACAAAGGAACAAAGAGCAGCTCAGTTTTTACCTTTTGATGGTCTAGAAGGATATAGTGATTCAACATATAATAAAACAATTATATATGATACATTAAATGAATTATCAGATGATGAAGCAAATGATATTAATTTAAAAATAGAATTTTTATTAAATAATAAAATAGAAGCTATATTTATATATTTTGATGAATTAAAAAATAATAAAGGATTTTTTAAAGAAGTAAAAGGAATATTAAAATATATAAATTATGAAAATAATACTTTAGTATTAAAATATAATAAAATAATACCTATTAATAAATTAAAAGAAATAAAAATAATTAATAATTAATATTTACTAATAATATATTTTTTGTTATAATCAACTCGAAAAGATTTTGATAATATTTATTACATTAAAATAAATCGTAAACGCTAAATTGTAAGATAATTTACAAAATCTTTTTATAACTACATCTGTACAAAAAGACATTAATAATACTTGCAATTAATGTCTTTTTGTCTTTTTATAAATAAAAAAGGTAGCATTTTAATTTGCTGCCTTTTCTTGACTTTCTACTTCATTATTTATATTACTATCTTTAACTTCAGAAGAAGTATCTATATTATTTTCATTTTTTGTTTTATTAGCCTCATCAATTAATAGTAGATTTTCTTGCATTATTTCTTTTCTATAGCTTGCTTTAAG
>CADBQV010000032.1 GCA_902796895.1 uncultured Erysipelotrichaceae bacterium
AGATGCAGGTGTTATGACTGTAACTGCAACATTTGTATCTAATGATCCAGCATATAAGGTGCCAGAAGAGCCTATTTCAGCTACAGTAACTATTACAGCACTTGAGGCTGAAATTGAATTTACGCTTGCTGATAATATTTATAACGCGACTGCAATTTATCCAAAATTAAGCGTTAAAAATAAACAAAATGATGATAATCCAGAGGTTATTTTAAATGCAGTAAGTAACAATATTTTAGTTGGAAATTACATGATTTATTCTAATCAAATTGAAATATTAGATAATAATTATAAGGTACCTAGTACAATTAATTATTCTTATGAAATTAAAAAAGCAACATATGATATTTCAAATATCAAATTTGAAGATATAACTGTTACATATGATGGATTACGTCACTTCCCTACAATTAGTGCCGTTAATGAAAATACATCAACTGAAATAGTAGGTCTAGATGGTTATACTGTTCAAGTAAGCTATAGTGAAGGTTTAATTAATGTTGGTTCTAAGATTGTAACTGTTACATTCCAGGTATCAACAAATTATAATCAAATACCTTCAATGAACGCTACAGTATATATCACACCAAAAGAAGTAACACTTAAATGGAATGGTGATTCATTTGTATATACTGGCTCTGTTATAAAGCCTGAATGTATTTTATCAGGATTAGTATTAAATGATACATGTGGATATACAATTAATGCCCAAGGCGTTAATGTAGGAGAATATGTAGCATCTATTTCTAATTTAGATAATCCAAATTATAAATTACCAGCTGATTTTACTCATAAATATCAAATTACACAAGCTACATTAAGCTTAAGTGGAATTTCATTTAACCCAACACAAAAGGTATATGATTCAACACCACTATATCCTGAGGTAATAGGTGAAATACCAAATAATGTAGAAGTAATTTATGAAGGATTAAATTCAAATTCAGGAATTCATCCTATTACAATTAAATTTATAGTATCAGCTAATTATAAAGAGATTTCACCTAAGGTTATAAATGTAGAAATCTTAAAGCGTGAAGTATCTATAAATTGGCTAAATTTAGAGGCTGAATATACAGGAATGTTATCATATCCATCATATGAATTAAATAATGTAATATCAGGTGATGAATGCACATTAACATTTACTGGTGGTGGTATTGAAGTTGGTGAATACAATATTACAATTAGTGGCTTAAGTAATGAAAATTACATAATTAATGATACAGAAGGTATAACTTATAAAATAGTTAAGGCAAATTATGATATGAAAGATATCAAATTTGAAGATTTAGAAGCTATTTATAATGGACTTGAGCAAACACCAAAGATTCAAGGTATATTACCTCAAGGTGTATCAGTTACATATAGTAGTGGTGCAATAAATGTAAGTGAAGGTATAAAGACTGTAACTGCAACATTTATTACACAAGATGATAACTATAACGCACCACAGCCATTAAGTGCAACAATTAAGATTTTACCAAAGGAATTAAATATTTCTTGGTCTAATACAGTATGTAATTATGATGGAAATAAGCATACACCTACTGCAACATTATCAGGATTTATTGGTGAAGATATGGCAAATATTACACTATCAGGCTATGGTATTGATGCAGGTACATATGAAATAGAGGTTGCATCTATTTCTAATACAAATTACATCATTAATAATAATTCAAGCGTTAATTTAATTATTAATAGAATTGATTATGATATGTCTGGAATTAAATTTGTTGATGCAACTTATACATATGATAAACAAATTCATCAACAAACAATATCAGGCGTCTTATCATCAGTTTTAGGTCTAGATGGTATATCACCTACTGTTAAGTCATACACTGGTAGTGTCTTAAATGTAAGTGATGGCGAAGTTAAATGCGTTGTTGAATTTGATACAAAGTCACAAAATTATAACGTACCAGATAGTATGGAATGTATTATTAAAGTAGAACCAATTGTTCTTGATTTAACAATTACATTAGATACAAATAGTACTAAAAAAGCAACAACACAAGCATGGACTAATAGCTATAGAATAGATATTAAGTATGATGGAATTAATCATAATGTTAATATTACACCAGATTTAACTAAGATTTTTGATGGTGATTTAGTAGAATTTACGATTGATAATACATTTAAAAATTATAATGGTGGAAATCCAAATCAATTAAATATCATTTCATCTAATTCAAATTACACATCAACATATAAATTATTAGATGCATATGTATCAAGAATCAGTACTGGTTATAACTGGAATTGGAATTCCCTAACTGCAAGCTGGTGGAATGGTGCCGATCCTACAGGACTTGATGATGTTGTATTAATTTATCAACATACAACACTTGATGATGTATTGTATCAAAATGAATTACCTGAAATTTATGGTAGCTATAAATTAAAATATGAATCATTAACAGAAAATGTAGTAATTAATAATCCACAATATTCATCTAAAACTTATGATGTAGAACTTGATGCATCAAGCTTAAATGCATTAATTAAATATTATGATTCTAATAATGATGGTTATGTTACTGATTGTAAGGAATTATTTGAAATAGAATATCTATATAATAAGCTTGGTGTATCTAATACAAATATAGAAAATCTAATCAATGATTCATATACTAAGGTATTAGAAAATGCTTCAACAATAAAAATTAATAAAGCTCAATCAAGTAATGCTGCTGAAGTAGATTCAGATATTTGCACTGTTACAGGTTCAATTAAATCAGGAGTCGCATCAAAAGATTATCATGGTATTTTATTTGATTATGCATTAAAGATGGAAACAACAACAAAGCTTGTTGTAGATTTATCTAATAGTAATTATTCATATGTAATATTAGTTACAGACTCACCTAGTAGATATTTAAAGATTAATGGTACTACATTCCAAATTGATAGTGAAGGAATCTTAAATTTAATTATCGAAGAAGAAGATACTGAAATTAATATTGCAAGATATAATTATGAGGTTCATATCTATGGTATTATTCTAATTCCATAAAAAATATTAGAGGTTATTAAAAGCCAAATTTGGCTTAAGATAACCTCTTTTTGATATTAATAATTATAAATAATTATTGATGTTTATCTTAAATTCATATATAATTTTACTATATCCACCTAAAATGGTAGGTTTTATTATTAATAATAAAAAAATAAAACATGATATTTCAAAATTTTGTCATTGAAATTAAAAAAATGTGAATTTTTTATTAATATGTGTAAAATTTGCTAATTATTGTGAATTTGCGATGTTGACACAAAAATGTCCTTAATTTATAATTTAGGTGTAAAAAGCAAAGCAGGAGTAATCCTGTGACGCAAAACTAAAGGGTCCTTCAATTCAAGGATTGCCAGTTGCCACTTGAACTTGAAAAAGGACCGACGTGGCTTTTTTTGTTCGATTCACAATAAAATTAAAGAAAGGGAGGTACTGGATATGAAAACATTCGTTTCTCTTTTTGGTAGTAAAGCATTTAAGTTCGGATTGCTTGCATGTCTATTTGTAACTTCCGCTTTAATAGCTATTGCGATGATACTTGGTAAGGAAGCAGGTTATTTCTCAATTAGAGTTCAAAATGGTGATGCGATTAAAACAATCACATTATCACTAGATCCAAATGATGAAATGGCTTATACAACAGGCTTAGATGCAGATGCGATAGACGATTTCGACCAAACATCTCCAGATTACATCTTATCAGATAACATGAGAGGAGTTAAAGGAGTTCATCAATCAGAGCGTGGTGCATTTAGACTTCAAAAAGCTTATGGATATTCATTTTATGTAATCAATACTACATCAAACGGACAACCCGTTACAGTTGAAATGACATTAAATATAACTAAAAAAGATGGCCTTGAAAGAGCAATTAGAGTTTTAACATTCTATCAATCAAATGGTCAAGACGTATTTAATGTATATCAAATGGAAGATGATATTGAAAAAGATTATAGTAAAGTACCTGGTTATGATTTCATTTATAATCAAGCAAATAAAACAGTTTTGAAATGGAAAAAGGATGAAGAACAAGTCTTCAAAGGCCAAAGAATGGTTATTCCTGGTTCCGATGCAATTGAAAATTATGTTAAATACACAGTAATCTTCTGGCTAGAAGGTGAAGATCCAGATTGTGTAGATAATGAAGAAACATCAATTTTAGGTACTTCAGCAAGATTCCAGTTAATGGCATCTGTAGTTGAATAATTAAATACTTAATATTCTTGGAGGAGCGCTTATGAAGGTAAGAAGAAAACTCATCTTAAGCATATTAGGGCTTGGAGTATCAGCAATAACTCTAACCGGCACAACATTTGCATGGTTTAGAATGAGCTCCCAAGCATATGTATCAAAGCTAGACTACACTGTTGTTTCTGGTAAAGGTTTCCAAATCGCTGTTGATGGATCTAACACAGCATTTTACTCAGATTTCTTAGATACATACCATATGGAGATGGCTATAGTAAATGGTCTTGATCCTGATAGATATGTATTTAGAGATAATAATTTGTATCTTCAAACAATAAATGAAGAAACAAATGAAAAAATAATTGATAATAATCCTTTAACACAAAAAGAATTAGAATCAATTATTGAAAAAGGCATTAGCCTAGATCTTACTACCTCACTAGATGGAGAAAATATAAATAATAGAAACGACGAATTAATTGATCCTAGATCAGGTAAATACGTTGAATTCAATTTATATTTCAAAACTAGAAGTAAAAAAGGTGGAGATCAACAACATTATAAAATCTACTTAACTGATGATGATACTTATACGAATGAGGATTCAGGACAAACATTTAAAATGAATCCTACAAAATTTAAATCTGAAGTTCAAACTATTAAATTATATAATAAGGTTGAATTATGGGATTTAGAAACTAATTCAAAAAAGACATTAAAGGCAGGCGATACACTAGATATAGATATCGCAAATGCAATAAGGTTAAGTATCCAAGATACTGGTAAGATAGATGTAAGTGATGAAGCAGTAGATGAAAATAATCCTAAGTTATCTAATTTAGAAGTTGTTGATGATGTTGATGGTATCAAGGATGAAGCAACAATTTATGAATTAACTAATGACTTAGATTTAGGTAGTTATGCAACAGATTATGATGGAAGTGATGAATTACTTAGACAAAAATATGATTACCAATATAATCCAATGTATACTTATTATAAATCACTAGGAGCATCAAGAGAGTTTATACCACTTAAATATTCAGAAATTAGTAAATTATATGAAGAAAACAAAATCATAAATGATTTATCTAAAAAGATAACATTTACTGAAGTTGAAAGTGGTCTAACAGGAAGAAAAGTTACATTTAGAATATGGCTTGAAGGATTTGATGCAGACTATTTCACTGGAGTTTCATACTCTCTATCTAATATTAGTTGTAATTTAGCATTTAAGTATGATAAAGAAGACTAATATAAAATAAGTATAAAAGGAGGTTTGATTCTTGAAAAAGAAAATAATCAGGAAGCTAATATTAGCATGTGTTGGTGCCGGATGCCTAGCAATTACACTAGCAACTACAACATATGCATGGTATTCAATGAATAATGCAGCTGAAACTGATGGTTTTACATTCAATGCAAGTGCAGGATCAGGCTTTCTTATCTCA
>CADBQV010000033.1 GCA_902796895.1 uncultured Erysipelotrichaceae bacterium
ATAACATGCTTAACACCTTCTGATGTTTCACCTGTTCTAATTACAAATCCACCATGAGGAATTCCATTGTGATTTTTCTTTAATTCTTCTAAAGAAATGAAATTAACTGTTGTATCATAATCTGCAAAATAATTTGGCATTTCTTTAATTTCTTTTTCGATTCGTGCTAAGTCGGCACCTTCTTTAGCTACAACATAACATAATCTAGTATGTTTTTCTCTTGTTGTAAGTTCAGGGTTTTTACCGCTTCTTACTGCTTCAAGTGATGCTTCAACTGGGCAAGTATATTGTCTTGCGTCAAGTACTCCATCAATTCTTCTAATTGCGTCACTATGTCCTTGGCTTACACCTTTTCCCCAGAATGTATAATCTTTACCATCTGGTAAGATTGATTCCATTATACATCTATTTAGTGAGAACATTCCTGGATCCCAACCTACTGAAATTAAAGCAGTATGTTTTGATGCAACTGCACTTTCATTAACATTATCATAATGCATTTTAATATTGGCATGTGTATCAAATGAATCAATAACATTGAAATATTTTGCTAAATAAGGTGTTTGCTTTGGTAAGTCAGTTGCAGAACCACCACAAATAATTAATACATCGATTTTATCTTTATATTCTAATACATCATCTGAGCTTACAACTAAAGCATCCTTTGTTAATATATTTAATGTTTTAGGATCTCTTCTTGTAAATACTGCAACTAATTTAAAATCATCATTTTTCTTTATTGCAGCTTCTACTCCCTTACCTAAATTACCATATCCATAAATACCTATTTTTATCATAATTTTATACTAATATAATAATAATTATTATATATTCCTCCATACGAAATGAATTTTATCATATTTTATTTGATTTGTTAATATAAATTTTGAATATTTTTAATTTTTTCAATAAAAAAAGTGTGTTTTATTTAATTTTACACACTTTTTTAAAATAAAATTCATATTTTATTCATCTTTTACTGCTTTTGAATAATCAATTATATAGAAAATATTATTAATAATTAAAGGTATTATTTCAAATATTTTAAATACTAAATGACTTTCAAATGTATAACCACATGTAATAACTTCAATTATATCTATTAAAAATATTACAATTGGTAAAAATGAAAGTAATATAGCTAATAAATTTGGTATTAGCTTTTTATCATAAGATAATATTGTTAAAACTAATATAGATATAAGTATTATAAGCCATAATACATCTAAAAATGTAAAATAATTATTACGTATTACAAAATATAATCTAAATATATCAAAAAATATGATTGTTATTAATAATGTTATTGCTTCTTTAAAATAATTTCTTTTCATATTATACTAAATTCCTTTAACATATTTAGTATATCATTAAACAAATTACTATTCTATATTATTTATTATATTTTTGATATATCAATTAAATTAATTTTATCGTTATCTATTTTGTTTTCAAGTGAAGTTATTAATGCTTCTGCAGTATCAATTGCAGTTAGGACTGTTACACCTGTTTCAATTGAATTTCTTCTAATTAAAAATCCATCCTTAGAATGTACTTGACCTTTTTTAGGTGTATCAATTACTAAATCAATATGATGATCTAATATTAAATCTAAGACGTTTGGTTCACCTTCTGCAATTTTAGCAATGAAATTAGCTTTAACTCCATTAGCTGTTAAATATTTAAATGTATTTTTAGTTGAATAGATATTATATCCATAATCAGCAAATCTTTTAGCGATAGGAAGTATTTCTTTTTTATCCTCATCGCATACAGTAATAATCATGTTTTTATATTTAGGTAGTCTAATACCTGCACCTATAAATGCTTTATATAATGCTTCTTCAAATGTTTTGGCAATACCTAAGCATTCTCCTGTTGATTTCATTTCTGGTCCTAAATTGATATCAGCACCTCTAATTTTTTCAAATGAGAATACAGGCATTTTTATTGCATAATAATTAGCATTCTTTTGTAGACCTGGAGTGTATCCTAAATCCTTTATTTTATATCCTAATATTACTTTAGTAGCAAGCTTTACAATTGGGATATTTGTAACCTTAGAAATATAAGGAACTGTTCTTGATGATCTTGGGTTAACCTCAATTATATAAATATCATCGCCAATTGCGATAAATTGGATATTTATCATTCCTTTAACATGTAATGCTTTAGCTAAGCGCTTTGTATAATCTACAATTGTATCAATTGCTTTTTTAGATAAGCTTCTTGCAGGATATACAGAAATTGAATCACCTGAGTGGATACCTGTTCTTTCAATTAATTCCATGATACCTGGAATTAAGATATCATCACCATCACAAATGGCATCAACTTCACATTCTTTACCCATCAAGTATTTATCTACTAAAATAGGATGGTCTTGAGCAATTTGGTTAATAATACCGATATATGTTTCTATATCACTATCATTTATCGCAATACGCATACCTTGACCACCTAGGACATATGATGGTCTAACTAATACAGGGTATCCTAATTCATTAGCTGCTTTAATTGCTTCTTCAGTTGTAAATACTGTTTTACCTTTAGCTCTTGGAATATTAGTTTCTTCTAATATTTCATCAAATAATTCTCTATCCTCTGCCTTATCGACATCACTTGCATCAGTACCTAATATTTTGACTCCCATTTTAATTAATGCTTCAGTTAATTTAATAGCAGTTTGACCACCAAATTGAACTACAGCACCATATGGCTTTTCAAGCTCAACTACATTTTCTACATCCTCAGGTGTAAGTGGTTCAAAATATAATCTATTAGATATATCAAAATCTGTAGATACAGTTTCAGGGTTATTATTAATAATTATTGTTTCATAGCCTTCCTCTTCAAAGGCCCATGAAGCATGAACACTACAGAAATCAAATTCAATACCTTGACCAATTCTTATTGGACCTGAACCAAGTATTAATACCTTTTTCTTATCTGAAGGTATAGCTTCATTTATTCCATCATATACTGAATAAAAATATGGAGTTTGGGCTTCAAATTCACCAGCACATGTATCAACCATTTTAAATGCAGCTTTGATATTGAAATATTTTCTTGTGTTTTTAACATCCTGTAAGCTTTTATTTGTAAGTCTTGCGATAACCTCATCAGGGAATTCAAATTTCTTAGCCTGCTTTAAAAGCTCAACAGTCATTTCTTCATTTTTAAGTCTAAATTCAAGTGTTACAATATTATCAATTTTATCGATAAACCATTTATCAATTTTAGTTATTTTATTAATTAAATCATAGCTAAAGTTTCTTCTTAATGCTTCAGCTATTCTCCATATTCTTCTATCATCTACAATATTTAATTCATTTTCTAATTCTTCATCGCTTAAATTCTTAAAATCGTAGCTTAAAAGAGAATCAACATGTTGTTCTAGACTTCTTATTGCCTTCATTAAGGCACCTTCAAAGTTAGTACATATTGACATTACCTCACCTGTTGCCTTCATTTGTGTTGTTAATTTTCTTTTAGCACTAATGAATTTATCAAAAGGTAATCTTGGCATTTTTACAACACAATAATCTAGCATTGGTTCAAATGAAGCAAATGTCTTTTTAGTAATTGCGTTAGGAATTTCATCAAGTGTATAGCCAAGTGCTAATTTAGCAGTTACTTTAGCAATTGGATAACCTGTTACTTTAGAAGCTAGGGCTGATGAACGAGATACTCTTGGGTTTACTTCAATTACACAATATTCAAATGAATCAGGATTTAAGGCATATTGTACATTACAACCACCTGTAACACCAAGCTCTGTAATAATCTTAAGGGCACTTGTTCTTAGCATTTGATATTCTTTATCAGCTAATGTTTGTGATGGAGCTACTACAATTGAATCACCTGTATGTACTCCAACAGGATCTAAATTTTCCATGTTACATACACAAATACAAGTACCATTTTTATCACGCATTACCTCATATTCTATTTCCTTCCAACCGGCAATAGATCTTTCAACTAATACTTCTCCTACACGTGATAATCTTAAACCATTAGATAATATATCTCTTAATTCTTTTTCATCATTGGCAATACCACCACCAGAACCACCAAGTGTATATGCAGGTCTTAATACGACAGGGTATCCTATCTTATTTGCAAATTCTACACCATCAGCTACATTTTCAACTACAAGTGATGTAGCAATTGGTTCATTTAATTTAATCATTGTTTCTTTAAAAGCTTCTCTATCTTCAGCCTTAAAGATTGTATCTCTTGATGTACCTATTAATTTAACATCAGGATTTTTTTCAAAAAAGCCTCTATCATATAATTCCATCGCAAGATTTAATCCTGCTTGACCACCTAAGGTAGGTAAAATTGAATCTGGCTTTTCTTTTTTAATTAAAGCTTCTACAACCTCGACAGTTAAAGGCTCGATATATACTCTATCTGCAATATCCTTATCAGTCATAATAGTTGCAGGATTTGAATTTAATAAAACTACCTCACAGCCTTCTTCTTTAAGTGCTCTACAAGCCTGTGTACCGGCATAATCAAATTCTGCTGCTTGACCTATTACAATTGGTCCTGAGCCAATAACTAATACTTTTTTAATAGATTCTATTCTAGGCATTATTTTACCCCCTTAATCATGTCAATAAACATATCAAACAAATAATCTGAATCCTTAGGACCTGGAGAAGCCTCAGGATGGAATTGAACTGTAAATATGTTTTTACCAACATATTTTAATCCTTCATTTGTTTTATCATTTACATTTATAAAAGCTTCAATTGCGATATTTTTATCAAGTGATGCTTCTTCTACATAATATCCATGATTTTGACTTGTTATATATACTTTATTATTAATTAAGTCTTTAACAGGGTGGTTTCCACCTCTATGTCCATATTTTAATTTTTTTGTATTAAAGCCATTAGCTAATGCCATTAATTGATGGCCTAAGCAAATAGCGAAAATAGGTATATTTGTGTTATATAATTTCTTAATTTCTTTTATGATATCTTTATTATCCTTTGGATCACCAGGACCATTTGATAACATTATTCCATCAACATTATCATTAATGATTTCTTCTGCCTTAGTAAAAGCAGGATAAACAGTTACTTTAAGTCCACGCTCATTTAAGCTTCTTGCGATATTTTTCTTCGCACCAAAATCAAATAGGGCAACATGATAAGAATTACCATCTAGTGTATATTTTTCTTTAGTTGTTACTTTATTAACAACATCAACTGCCTTAAATTCTTTAATTTTAGGTAATATTTTATCTAAATCATAATTACTATTTGTAGTAATCATCCCATTCATAGTTCCTTTATTTCTTAAAATAATAGTTAAAGCTCTAGTATCAATACCACTAATTCCTGTTATTTCATTTTTAATTAAGAAATTAGATAGTGAATCTTCACTTCTAAAATTAGATGGAAAATTTGATATTTCATGAACTATAAAACCATCTACATATGACTTATTAGATTCCATATCGCTATAACATATACCATAATTTCCAATTAATGGATATGTCATACATACAGCCTGTCCTGCATAAGAAGGATCGGTTAATACCTCTAAGTATCCTGTCATTGAAGTATTGAATACTATTTCTGATATTACTTCCTTTTGGCTTCCAATAGACATACCTTCAAATACTGTTCCATCTTCTAATATAAGAAATGCTTTCATAATATACCTACTTTTTTTAAAATTTTTTGGTGTTTATAAAAAATAGGACAAAAGGTATATACCTAATGTCCTAGTTAAAGTTTAATATTCTATTCATTAGGTAACCAAGTGCCTAGTAAACTAATGTTTTAGTTTACGTGTATTTACACCCTAATCATTATATCACTAAACATTATATTTGTATAATATTTTTTTATTTTTTTATAAAATAATTTTTTATTTTAAAAAGATAGCGTTTTCTTGTTTTTTATTCGGCAATTTTATAACATAATTTATTTATTTTTAGAATTTATTTCAAAAATATAAAAATAAAGTGGGATAGTTATATCCCACACAAATTAATTCGAAAAACATTATTTGCTTAAAATAAAATTTATTTCTTCCTTATCCACTTCTAGTAATTTTGAAATCAAATCTACACTAGCACCATTTTTATACATTGTTTTTATATTTGATTCATATGCTTCGGCCTTGCCTTCTGCTTTACCTTTTGCTTCTCCCAAAGCTATGCCCTCTTCTTTACCTAATAGTATGCCTTCTTGTTTCCAATCTTGTTTTAATTCTTCTAATGCCTTACACATGTTTATGTCATC
>CADBQV010000034.1 GCA_902796895.1 uncultured Erysipelotrichaceae bacterium
AATTATGATGATTCATTTAGTGCTAAATGGAAAAATCCTAAGGATAGAATAGATGAACAAGAAAGATATTATAAATATATAGTAGAAGAATTTGTACCTAGAGTATATGAAATCAATTCATATTCGAATAATAAAGAACAAACAGGTATAATGACTTATGGCGTATCACTTGGTGCTTATGAGGCAATGAATTTCTTTTTACGTCGTCCTGATATTTTTGATGGTGTCCTTGCCTTATCTGGAATTTATCATTCAGGCTATTTAATCGAAAATTATGCTGATGATAAAACTTACTTTAATTCACCAATTGATTGCTTAAATCATATGCCACTTGACCATCCATATATTGAATTATATAAAAAAGCAAGAATCATTGTTTGTGTAGGACAAGGAGCATATGAAGAAGAATGCTTAAAGGATACAAGAGGTCTTGATAATTGCTTTAAGAATTTAAAGATCGATGCGATGATTGATTATTGGGGTTATGAAAAACCACATGACTGGCCAAGCTGGATTGAACAAACTCCACATTTTATGTATTACATTCTAGATTAGCTATGAATGCGCTTTCTTGACAAACGTAACTGAAAATGCTAAAATAAATTAGATTTTTGAAATACTAATCGGAGGGTTTATGAAAAAAATATTTATAAATATAACATATATTGTCTTAGCAGTAATGATTATTACTTATTTATTAATTAATTGTGCTAAAGTACCAGTAAATGGTGATATCAATTCATCACAGCTTGAAAATGCAGCTGTTATTAGTGCATCAGCAAATACAGGTCTTCCTGTTATAGGCTTTATATTATTTTTCCCAACTGTAATTTTATCTATCGTATGCTTATGTGTAGATAATATTAAAATTGCATTCGCAAGAAATGTAATAGCACTTTTTGCATCAATATTTATTTTAACAGCAACAATTATTACAATGGCATCATATAAATTATTAAATTTCTATGTACCTATCATTTTAATTATTTGTACAGCAGTTATTTTAATATGTAGTGCATATTATATTTTTAAAGCAATTAAAGAAGATGATTTAAACAAAAAAGAAGAAAATAATTCTAATGATGAAAAGCCTGAATATTATTCATAATTTTTAATCTAAAATATACTATTTTAAGGAGTGAAAAATGATTCACTCCTTTTAAATTTTTTTGATATAAAATTTTTTTTAAAAAAATATAAAAAAAGGTATTGCAATATTTGAAATATAGTTTATAATGTTTTTCGTATATTTTAAAAAAATAAATATATTTGGGGAGTTAAGGAATCTTCCAGTTACAAGCCAACTTTTAAAAAAATTTAATGAAAGGAAAAGACTAGAAAGTCTTTAATGGTAAATTGCGTTGAAACAACCAATTATCGAGCTTCACAACATAGTAAAATACTATGGTGAGAACTGCGTCGTTGATAGCTTGAATTTAACTATCTACGAGAACGAGTTTGTAACTCTTTTAGGTCCTTCTGGATGTGGTAAAACTACTACACTTAGAATGATTGGTGGATTTGAATATCCAAATTCCGGAGAAATAATTATCAATGGTAAAATTATTAACGATCTTCCTGCTTATGCAAGACCTGTTAATACTGTATTCCAAAGATATGCGTTATTTCCACATTTGAATGTATACAATAATGTAGCATTCGGTTTGAAAAATATGAGTAGAAAGGCATTAATTGAATTCTACGGCGGAATTGAAAAGATTAAGGAAGAAACGATTGCCGAGAAAACAAGAATCGGTTCGAAGAATCCAAATAGTGTTTCATTTTTTGATGTCAATAAAACAATTAAATCACACATCGACAAAGATGTAAAAGCCGCACTAGCAATGGTTAATTTAACAGGCTTTGAGGAAAGAAAAATCGATAAGATTTCTGGTGGACAAATGCAAAGAGTTGCGATTGCACGTGCTATTGTCTTAAAGCCAAAGATTTTATTACTTGATGAACCACTTTCAGCTCTTGATCACAAATTAAGAGTAAACATGCAATATGAATTAAAAGAAATGCAAAGAAATCTAGGTATTACATTCATATTCGTAACTCATGATCAAGAAGAAGCAATGACTATGAGTGATAGAATTATCGTTATGAAGGATGGTCATATCCAACAAATGGGTTCTCCAAAGGATATTTATAATGAACCTATCAATAGATATGTTGCTAACTTCATCGGTGAATCTAATATCATTGATGGTGTATATTTAAAGAAGAACTTAGTTCATTTCCTTGGTACTGATTTTGAAGTAGTAGGATATGAATTTGATGAAAACGAAGCTGTTGATGTAGTTATTCGTCCAGAGGATTGGGACGTTGTACCACTAGAAAAAGCTAAAGTTGTAGGACATGTTAATTCATCAGTATTCAAAGGTGTTCATTACGAATTAATGGTTGATATTGAAGGTAATGAATACAAAGTACATACATATGAAAATGTTAAAACTGATGAAAATGTTGGCCTATCAGTTGACCCTTATGAAATTTGTTTAATGAAGGTTGATGGATCATGCAAAAAGCTAGTGCCAATAGAGTAATCCCACCACACCAAGTATCACATCATTTAGATAGACTAGCAAGACCATATTTAGGTTGGTTATATTTGTTTGCAATATTACCAATGATTGTTATGGTATTTCTAATGTTTGTTGATTCTGAAGGTGTTAAAATTGAAACATTTGAACCAGCTATTACAAACTTTACAATCCTAACAGAAAAATCAACAGTAATAGCATTCTGGAATTCAATAAAATATTCTGTATTAACAACAGTAATTTGTATATTCTTTGGTATGCTTATAGCATATTCATTATATAAATCAAAAATTAAAAATAAATATTTAATATTGTTATTATTAATACTTCCAATGTGGACTAACTTTGTCCTACGTGTAAACGCACTTGCATCAGCATTTAAGCCAAATAATGTTTTATCAACATTATTAGGATTTAAATTTGCAAACATAATTGGTACTGATTTAGCAATTATTTTAGGTATGGTATTTACATACTTACCATTTATGGTGCTTCCTATTTACACATCACTTGAAAAGATTGAACCATTATTACATGAAGCAGCCCTAGATTTAGGACTTACAGATACTAAAAAATTCTGGAAAGTAGTAGTACCTCTAGCTGCAAAAGGTATTTTATCAGGTTCTATTATGATATTACTTCCATGTCTATCAGGATTTGCCCTACCTAAGATTTTAGGTGATGGTAATGTCCTTTTAATTGGTAATATCATCGAACAATTATTCATGAACATGAACTATAACCAAGGTTCAGTTGTTGCCGTTGTTATCTTAGTAATTATTTTAGGCTTAATTATAATAATTACAAAAGTAGATAAGGAAGGAGAGACATTAATCTAATGGAAAATATAGAACAAAAGCCATATGATCCTTCTAACTACGAAAGAGCTACTCTTGAGGAGTATGGATACAAAGAGCATAAAGTATTAAAAACTACTTGGAAGGTAGTAAGTATTATATTATTAATATTTGCTGCATTAATGATTTATTATTCAGTAATAATAATTGCAATACAATCTGTTAACTCAAATAAATTACCAAATAAATTTGCATCATTTACATTTGATAATTATGCAAATATGTTTACAAATAGTCAAATGAATGAATCAATTAAAAACACATTCTTAGTATCTATTTGTGCAACAGCTATAGCTACAGTATTTGGTACACTTGTAGGTATTGGTGCTTATTTCTTACCTCCAAAGGCTAAGGCAAGACTAACACTTATAAATAATATTCCACTATTAAATGCAGATATCGTAACTGGTATTTCATTTATGTTAATATTCTTAGTTATTAAAAATATATTCCCATATGTATTTGGCTTTTGGAGTATCCTTGCAGCGCATGTTTATTTCATTATGCCATATATAGTACTTTCAGTAATGCCAAAAATGAAAGAAATAGACCCTAATATGCTAGATGCATCACTAGATTTAGGTGTAAAGCCTATGCATTCATTAAGAAAAGTAATTATACCAGCTATTAAAGGTGGTATATTCTCAGGTATGGTATTAGCATTCACTATTTCTTTTGAGGATTTCGCTGTTTCTTATTTCAATAAGGGTAATGGTTTCCAAACATTCTCAATTTGGACATATGTTTCAGCAAACAAAAAATCATTATTTGAAGGTGCATATGCTTTCTCTACATTCTTAACTTTAATTATGATTTTAGGAATTGTTGCATACAATTTCTTAGTACCATTTATTAAAGATAAGCTTGCTAAAAGAGAAATGAAAAAAACTACGAAAGGAAGTAGCAAATAATGAAAAAAATTACTACAGTATTCCTTTTATTATTAAGTGTTTTAGCATTTTCATCATGTGCTAAGAAAAACACATTATTTTTCCTAAACTGGGGTGAATATATCGATGATACATTACTTGAGGCATTTGAAGAAAAATATCAATGTGAAGTAATTATGGATATTGGTGATACAAACGAAATATTCTATTCAAATATATTTACAGGTACAACAATATATGATGTTGTATGTCCTAGTGATTATATGGTACAAAAAATGTATCGTAATGGCTTATTAAAGGAAATGGATATAAATAAGCTTCCTAATTATAAAGAAAAATTAGAATCTGATGACCTTAGAGAAGGCATTAAGTCTATAAGAGAAGATATGAGAATGATTAACGGTGAAGTAGATACTAAAATCGATAATTATTATGTTCCATATCTTTGGGGTACTTGGGGAATTTGTTATGATGATGCTGATTCAAATATTAAAGAAGCAGTAACTACTAATGAAAACCCATGGGCATGTCTATTTGATAGAAGTGCTATTCCTGCAAATACAAAAGTTGCAATGTATGATTCTAACCCTCATGCATATTTCGCAACACTAAGATATTTAGCAGATTCTGGATATAAATTCCAAACTGACGTACCTTTAGAAAATATTACATCATCAGAGCTTGGTGCTTCTGATTTAGCTAAGGTAAGGGAAACAATTGAAAAAATGAAATTCGATGCTTGGGGTACTGATAATATCAAAAAGGATATTGTTGATACAAACTTAGATATCGGATTAATGTGGACAGGAGATTTCTTATATTTCTTTGCAGTAGTTGCAGGTCAAAAGGCAATGGATGCAATTATTGATGGTACAATAGGACTTGAAGATATTCCTGAATTCATGGAAAAGATATGTGATAGAAATTCAACAGGTGATAAAATCTATACAAAGGATAATAAATCTTATCAATTAGGATTTGATATAATAATACCTGATGATACAATCGCATTTTGTGATAATCTAGTTATGCCTACAATTTCAGATGCATCTAAAGAAGACCTAGCTTATAAATTCATTGATTTTATGTGTGCTGGTGATGTTAAAATTGATGAGAGCTTAGAAGGCGATGATGATAGTGAAGACAATCATGCATACCCTGCAAATGCTAACGCTCAATTTGTTGTATATGATACACCATATAAATCAATTTATTCTGAATTATTAGATTTAGATGAACAAGTAAGTGCTGAAATAGAAGAAGCAAAAGAATTAAATGATTCATATGAATTAATTAAAAATAAACCAAATTTAACTGATGAAGAAAAAGAAATCATTGAAGCATATGAATCTCATCCATTTACAAATGATAATTTATTTGCATATTCATATGATTCAGAAGATAAGTATGATAATGATACTTATTATGAAATTTATAATTACGCTATTGGTGTAGCATTTGAAAAATATTATATTGAGGATGCTAAAAAAGGAACTATATTAGGTTCATTTGAAAGAAAATATTTACAACAAGTAAATAATACAATCAATAACGCAAGAGTATAAAAAACGACAGGGCAACCTGTCGTTATTTTTTATTCACTTGTTTTCGGAATTATTTCTTCCTTTGTTGATGTATGACCATCATATGTTGCAGTATATAATTTAATACCATCTTCTAAATCTGTAGCTTCTTTAATAACTTCAACCTTTAAATCGATATTATCTGTTTCATATTTTATATGTGATGAATCATTTTTACATACGAATTTTATAGAAGGAGTATAATTATCCCACACGATAGAATCAAATTTATAATCATGACCCATAATCATTGTATAATAATCTCTTGATTCTGTATGACCATCATATGATGCAGTACTTTGACAGTGCTTTGCAGTATAGCATGTACTATCTTGTAAAACTTTAACAGTTACAGTTGCATCAAGTAAGATATAATCTTCACTATTTGTCTTAGATACATATTTAGCTTGGGCAATATCATATCCGTCTTTCCATATAAATGAATCGAATTCATAATCATCTCCATATGCTTCAAGTACGAATGTTTTTTCTTCACTATATGTACCATATGATGCTACAAGTGTCATATATCCATTAGTAGTTTTAGTTCTTTCAACCTTTTCTTTAATTTCAATACCCATATCATATTCTTCTTTATGAGAAGGATCGTTTTTGCAAATACCTACTAATTTTGCTTTATATCCATCCCATACTACTGAAAATTCATAATCATGACCTTTACTAGACTTTTCAAATGTTATTTCTTCACTTTTTCCGTTATATGACATTTTATATTTTATATATCCATTATCAGTACATGTAGCATCTTTCGTTTCAACAATTTCTACATTTGCTTTTTCGAAAAAATATTTATATCCATCCTCTGTTTCATAATAAACAGAAGCAGTATTATCATTTGTATAATCCCATATAAAATTTTTAAATAAATATTTATCATACATTGCTGTGTATACTTTATCACCAAATACAGTAGGTGTTTCATCATCATAGCCACTAAATTTATAAATTATTCCAACTTCATTTTCTCTTGTGGGTTTATTAAAATCAAAATTTATTGAATCCCCATAATTTAGTGTATAAGTTTTTAATACAGTACCATCATAATTTTTAAATACAATATTATATTCATTTTTTATTTCTTCATAAACTGCAGTATAAGTTGTAGCCTTTGTAACCTCTTTAATCTCAGGAGTCCAACCCTTAAATACATAAGTGTTTATTACATCTTTATCTTTAGTTGGTGTTTTTCCCCTGTATTCAGGTATTGTACCTTTTTTAACACTTTTATCTATTTGAAGTATGTTACCATCATCATTTTTCCATATAACCATAAATGAATCATTTTTTTCCTCATTTGTTGTGGTATTTGTATTATCATTTGTTGTGTTATTAACACAAGAAGATAATATCATAGGAAAAGATAATGCTAATAAAAATAAAAATCTTTTTTTCATATTTTCCCCTTTAAATCCTTAACTCGACTTATTAATTATGTCACAATTTTAAAATAAAAGTCAATATATATAATATATTATTAATTATTTATTTTATTACTATATTTTATTTTACATAATTTTTTGTTATAATAACTTTATGGGGGTCGTTACTATGATAAATTTTCATAAATATGGATTTTTAGATGTTAGAAAGCTTCAATCATTTGTTCATGGAAAGAATTTATGGCATCATAGATATAATCCTGTTTGGCTATTTATTTGGTCTGATTTATATAAACCAGAAATAGCATTTACTAATGAATATATATTTATTAGATATTATATGCCTGATTTAGGTATGTGCTATTATCCTCCATTTTCAGAAAAAGCAGATATGCTTAAAGGAATTGAAATGTTAAAAGAGGATGCAAAAGAAAATGGCTTTGATTTTTATATTGCACCTATAGGAGAAGCATATCAATTTAAATTTGATGATATGAGAATTAAATATTATATAAATGAACAATTTAATTCTTATATATATAATGCAATGGATATTGCCTTACTTTCAAATATTAAATATAAAAAGAAAAGAAATTTATATGAAACATTTGAAAGAAATAATAAAACTGCTTATTTTAAAAATGTAGTTAAAGAAGATTTTCCAATGATTTTAGAATTTATAAATGATTATAATGCCTTAAATCAAGAAAATGGCTTAGATCAAACATTTTATTCTAAATTAAATATGATTAATAAAACAATGGAACATCTTTATGAATTAGATATTTATGCAATCGAGCTTGTAAGTGATGAAAAGGTTGTAGGACTTGCCTTTGGTTCTATGATGGATAATGAAATATGTCTTCACTTATGTATCGCAAGAAATGATTATAAAGGAGCTATAGATTTTTTATTCTCATCATTTGCTAAAACAGTACAAGCTGCAGTTAAATACATAAATTTTGAAGAGGATTTTGGTATTAAAGATATTAAAAAATTTAAAGAAGGATATAATCCTTCAAGAATAGAAAAATTCTTTGGTACATTTAATATTTAGATATGAAAAAAGATAGAACTAAATATTTGTGGTATAGTGTAGCAATTGGTGCTTTAATTATATTTGCATTATTAATATTAAGCTCTATATTAGATATTGGTGAAAAATTAAGAAATATAAGTAATATTTTAGAATATGCATTTTATGCCTTAGTAGCATTTATAATAATATTTGTTATAATAAGACCAATAGTTATTATAGTTAAAAGCCCAAGCTTATCTATTATTACCGCAACAGAAAAAAACAGTAATAAAGCATATAATATCTATAAAAAGGTAGCTAAAAATATTGTTAAATATAATGATGTTTCAAAAGAAGAAACAATTATGCTTACACAATATAAAAATAAAGAAGAATTATTAATTAATTTAAATTATGTTTTTGAAAAAAGCATAAAAGGTAAAATTAATGGTATAATTATAAGAAATGCAAAAATAGTTATGATATCTACTGCAATATGTCAATCAGCAAGATATGATATGGCAACATCATTTGCAGTAAATTTAAAAATGATTAAAGAGGAAGTAATGCTATGTGGATTCCGTCCTTCATTTAAGAATTTATCTAAATTAACTATTAATGTATTTTCAACAGCATTAATTGCTGAAGGATTAGATAATTTAACATTATCTGATGTTATGCCTAGATCTATTATGAATTCTATTAATGAAATACCTTTACTTGGTAAGACATTAGATAGCATAATGGATGGTATAGCAAATGCTATATTAACAATTAGAATAGGCTGTGTAGCAAGAAGATATTTATATTCTGATGGTAATGTAGTAACAAAAGAAGATATAAGAAAAAATGCATATAAAGAAACATTATTAATATTACCTGAGGTAATAAAATCTACAGTTGCATTTTTTCCTAATAAGGTATTAAAATTTTTTAGTAAAAAAGAAGAAAGTGAGACTTAATAATGGCTGATGAAGTAAAAAACGAACAACAAAATAATATGCCTGAATCTATTTGGGCTGATGGAGTTCCTAAGAATTTAAAAGAAGAAGATAAATTAACAACAAAAGAAATATTTAAAATGGCTGTTAATTTTATAACTAAAAATGTATTATTAGAAAAAGGATTTATGATTGAAAATGGATTTCCAAGAGAGGACTTTCCAAATAT
>CADBQV010000035.1 GCA_902796895.1 uncultured Erysipelotrichaceae bacterium
GGTGGTATATTATCTTATATAGGTATGCTTATAATTTCAAAAATAAAAATATTTACAGCAGTTTCAGCATCTGCAGTTGGCGCACTTTTACATGCATTTGGTCAAATATTAGTTGCTATAATTATTGTGGATTCTGTTAATATAATGTTATATTTACCATTTATTGGAAGCTTATCCTTATTAACAGGTATTTTATCAGGAATATTTGCTGATAATTACTTAATTAGAAGTATTACATCTAATTATATATTAGTAAATGATTCATATAAATTAAGAAATAAAAAGGAAGAAAATATAGAAATATAGAATTTAATGTATTATTAAATATCTTTACTTTTATATTAAATATTGTATAATTTTAATTGTATTTGTTTGAAAGGCAAGGTGATTTTATGCACTATACTAGAGAAGACATTTTGAAAAAATGTGAAGAAGAAAATATCAAATATATTCGTATGATGTTTTCAGATATGGCAGGTATGCTTAAAAACGTTGAAATTCCAGTTTCACGCTTAGAGGATGCACTTGATAATAAGATTATGTTTGATGGTTCATCAATCGAAGGCTTCGCGAGAGTTTATGAAGCTGATATGTATTTACATCCAGATTTAGATACATTCTTAGTTTTATCATGGGAAGATTCTCATTATGGTAAAGCAGCAAGATTTATTTGTGATGTATATAAGCCAGGTGAAAATGGCGTACATGTTCCATTTGAAGGAGACCCAAGAGGCGTATTAAAAAGAAATGTTGAATTAATGAAAAAGATGGGCTTTAAAGCTTTTAACTGTGGTGTAGAACCAGAATTTTTCTTATTCAAATTAGGTCCTGATGGAAAAGCATTACTTGAATTTAATGATCATGGTGATTATTTTGATTTAGCACCAATCGATAGTGCAGTTGACTGCAGACGTGATATTGTACTTGAATTACAAAAAATTGGCTTTAGTGTAGAAGCATCTCATCATGAGGCTGCACCTGGTCAACATGAAATTGATTTCAAATATGATGGCGCAGTTGAAGCTTGCGATAATGTTCAAACATTTAAATTAGTTGTTAAAAATGTAGCTAGACGTCATGGACTTCATGCAACATTCATGCCAAAGCCAGTAGCTGGTATTAATGGTTCAGGTATGCATGTTAATTGCTCACTTTTAACACAAGATAATAAAAATGCATTTTATGATCCAACAACTGAAAATCAATTAAGCCAATTAGCTTTAGATTGGATTGATGGTATCTTAACTCATGCTAAAGGATTCTGTTTCTTAACAAATCCAACAGTAAATTCATATAAAAGAATAGTTCCAGGCTTTGAAGCACCTTGCTATATTTCTTGGAGTGATTCAAATAGATCAACAATGATTCGTATTCCTGCTGCACGTGGTATGGCAACAAGAACAGAGGTAAGAAGTGTTGATGTTAGTGCTAATCCATATTTAGCTATTTCAGCAATCTTACGTGCTGGATTAGATGGTATTAATCATAATTGTAAAAATTTCAAACCAGTATATGATGATTTATATACAATGAGCGAACAAGAACGTGCTAAAAAGCATATTGAATCTTTACCTGCAAACCTAAAGGACGCAATGGAAGGATTTAAAGCAGATAAGCTTATGCAAGAAGCAGTTGGAGCTAATGTAACTGAGAAATTAATTGATGCTAAAACTAAAGAATGGGATGACTTCAGAAGAAGCGTAACTGACTGGGAAATTAAGCGTTATATTGATTTATATTAAAAATAAGCAATTTTTATGTATAAAATTGCAGTCTAAACCGTTTTCATAAGCAAAAATTTAAAAAAATAAAAAAACTATTGAATTATAATTTTTTATATATTATAATAAAAGAAATTTTTTATATAGCCCATAAAGAGACTATAGAAGGAATTAGTATTTTTAAGAGAGTAGGGGCTTGGTGAAACCCTATAATACTTACCTTTTAATCTACCTCTTTGGCGAATGTAATGAATTCCGGCTAATCCCCGATATCGGATTTCAAGTGAGGTTGCCTAATTAGGGTGGTACCGCGGATTTTAATGATTCGTCCCTTTTCATATATATGAGAAGGGACTTTTATTTTTATATTCCGAAAACCATAATATTTAAGAAAATAAAGGAGAAAATTAAAAGTGAGTCGTGTTTACAACTTTTCAGCAGGTCCAGCTGTTTTACCTGAGGATGTATTAAAAGAAGCAGCACAAGATATGTTAGATTATAAAGGCTGTGGAATGAGCGTTATGGAAATGAGCCACAGATCAAAAATGTTTGATAACATTATTAAAGAAGCTGAGGCTGATTTAAGAAAATTAATGAATATTCCTGATAATTATAAAGTATTATTCTTACAAGGTGGTGCTAGCCAACAATTCGCTATGGTACCAATGAACTTAATGAAGAATAAAAAGGCAGGTTATATTCTTACTGGTCAATGGGCTAAGATAGCTTATTCTGAAGCGAAAATTTATGGTACTGCAGTTGAGCTTGCATCTTCAGCAGATAAGACATTCTCATATATTCCTGATTGCTCTGATTTAGCAATTACTGATGATATGGATTATGTATATATTTGTGAAAATAATACAATTTATGGTACTAAATATAAAACATTACCTAATACAAAGGGCAAAATCTTAGTAGCTGACCAATCATCTTGCTTCTTATCAGAACCAGTTGATGTAACAAAATATGGTCTAATCTTTGCTGGTGTTCAAAAGAATGTTGGTCCAGCTGGTATGGTTGTTGCTATCGTTCGTGAAGATTTAATCACTGAGGATACACTTCCATTCACACCTACTATGTTAAAATATAAGACTCATGCTGATGCTGAATCTTTATATAATACTCCTAACTGCTGGTGTATTTATATTTGTGGTTTAGTATTTAAATATTTATTAAAGAATGGCGGACTTGAAGCTATGAAGAAGAGAAATGAAGAAAAGGCTGCTATTCTATACGATTATTTAGACAATTCTAAATTATTCGTTGGTACAGTTGAAAAGAATTCACGTTCTTTAATGAATGTACCATTCATCGTAAATCCAAATGTTATTACTGATCCTGCTAAGAAGGATGAACTTGAAGCTAAATTTGTTGCTGAATCAAAGAAGGCTGGCTTAGAAAACTTAAAGGGTCACAGAACAGTTGGTGGTATGCGTGCATCTATCTATAACGCAATGCCAAAGGAAGGCGTTATCGCTTTAGTTGAATTCATGAAGAAGTTCGAAAAGGAGAATTTACAATAATGAAATCATTTTGCTTAAATAATATTTCTAAGGTTGCTTTAGCAACATTAAATAATCCTGATAAAATTGTTGAAGATGTAAATGAAGCAGATTCAATCTTAGTAAGAAGTGCTGATATGCACGAAATGAAATTAGGAAAGAATATTTTAGCTGTTGCACGTGCTGGTGCTGGTGTTAATAATATTCCTCTTGAGGACTATGCTAAAGAAGGTGTAGTTGTATTCAATACACCTGGTGCTAATGCTAATGCTGTAAAGGAATTAGTTTTAGCAGGTATGTTACTTGCATCTCGTGACATTATTGGTGGTAATGCTTGGGTTAAAGAAAACCAAGAAAATCCAAATGTTGGTAAAGATGCAGAAAAAGCTAAAAAAGCATTTGCTGGTAACGAAATCTATGGCAAGAAAATTGCTGTATTAGGTTTAGGTGCAATTGGTATTTTAGTTGCTAATGCTTGTGTTGATTTAGGTATGAAGGTTACTGGTTATGATCCATATCTATCAATTAAAAACGCATTAAAATTAAATAAGAAAGTTAACTTTGTTGAAAAAGTACAAGATGCAGTTAGAGATGCAGATTTCATTACTGTTCACGTACCAGCAATGGATTCAACAAAAGGTATGTTAAATAAAGAAGTATTCTATCAAGCATCAAAAGGTGTTGTAGTACTTGACTTTGCTCGTGATACTTTAGTAAA
>CADBQV010000036.1 GCA_902796895.1 uncultured Erysipelotrichaceae bacterium
ATTTTGGAATCCAAAATCCTTATAAACATCTAATATTAATTTAGTAACCTCTTTAAATACATCACCAATTTGAGATGGCATACAGAAAATATGTGAGTCATTTTGATAGAACGCTCTAGTACGCTCAATTCCAGTTAAGGCACCAGATGCTTCAAATCTAAAGTCAGCGGCAATTTCTGCAATCTTTAGTGGTAATTCTCTATATGAATGTAATTCTCTTCTATACATTACCATATGATGAGGACAGTTCATAGGACGTAAGACATATGATTCATCATCTACATCCATCTTAGGGAACATATCATCCTTATAATGAGCCCAGTGACCTGATGTTTTATATAATTCAACATTACCAAGACATGGTGTCATTACATGCTTATATCCTAAATCATATTCCTTATCCATAATATAATCTTGTAATTTTCTTCTTACAATAAAGCCATTAGGTAACCACATAGGAAGTCCACGACCAACTAAATCATCGAACATGAAAATACCAAGTTCTTTACCAAGCTTTCTATGATCTCTAGCTTTTCTTTCCTCAAGAATTACTAAATAATCCTTTAATTCTTCTTCAGTTGCCCAACAAGTACCATAAATACGTGTCATTACATCATTTTTAGAATCACCACGCCAATATGCACCTGCAACATTTAATAATTTAAAATTCTTTAATACGCCTGTTGAAATAACATGTGGACCTCTACAAACATCACTATAATCATTTTGTTCATAAATACCAACAATATCAGTTCCCTTAACTGCGTCAATTAATTCACATTTATATTTATCATTTTTGAATTTTTCTTTTGCTTCAGCTTTAGATAAAGTATAGTGATTAATAGAAATATTTTCTTTTACAATCTTTTTCATTTCAGCTTCAATCTTAGCTAAATCTTCAATTGTAACTTGCTCCTCTAATGCAAAATCATAATAGAATCCTTCTTCAATTGCAGGACCTACACCAAATTTACAATCTGGATATAATCTTTTCATTGCTTGAGCTAGTAAGTGAGCACATGAGTGATTTAATACTTCAAATGCTTCTTTATCGCTAAATGTTACTAATTCTAATTTAGAATCCTTAGTTAGTGGTGTTTTTAGATCAACTAAAACATCATCAACTTTAGCAACAACACACTTTTTAGCAAGTGAAGGTGATAATTCTTTAGCTACTTCAATAACTAATTTGCCTTCTGAAACTTCCATTACGGAACCATCTTTTAATGTAATCTTTAACATATTCATTCTCCTTTAAATAATAAAAAAATCCTTAGGAATATTCCTAAGGACGATTAAACCGCGGTACCACCTTTATTTTAGAAAAATTATTTTCTAACACTTAAAATCTTTAACGCAGATATACGTAGTATCATTTCCTATACTAATCTCTAAAGGTAGTAATATATAATTTATCATTAGACATTCTCACCATTTAGTCTTCTCTTTAAATGAATCAATTAAATATCTTGTCCTCTGTCATCGACAAAAATATTATACAAAATAATATGCTTAAAATCAAGTTAAAAATACTTATCTAGGATAAATATTAGAATCATCCATATTGATACTATTAACTAATCCTGCAATACGCTTCATTATTCTTTCAGCATACATATCTTCAGCTACAGTATTATTAAGCATAAAATGATCTTTTAATTCTGATGGTGAGATATTTGATGATATAAAAATAGGAAGTCCTTCACATAATCTATAATTTAAAATAGGTCCTATTAATTCATCTCTAACCCAGCTTGTTACATTCTCACTACCTAAATCATCTAGCATTAAAACATCAATTGATTTTAATTCATTAATTAATGATTCATATCTTAATCTATCATTAATCATAGCGTTTTTTAAATCAATTACTAAATCAGGGAAATATATTAATAATGATTTAATATCATTTTTAGCAAGCTCATTTGCAATACATGCAAGAGCGTATGTTTTTCCTATTGAAAATGTACCATATAAATATAAGCCTTTATTTTTATTTCCTTCTTTATAATTGGAAATAAATTTTAATACTTGCTTATATATTTTCTTTCTACTATCGCTATTAGTATCAAAATTAGCTAAGTCTGCTTCTAATATTTTTTTAGGTAAATAAATTGTATGAATTAAATTATTTTTAGAATTAAGAATCTTTTGTTCTTTTTTATATTCACATTCTTCATAATAAAATGAATTACCATCAAATGATTTTTTTAAACCCTCCATTTGATTTTTACAATCATTAAGACCCTTACAATTTTTACAATGCTCTGATTCTTCAATTAAAATTGAAAAATCATTTACATTTTCGCTATTCACTTCATAATCTGGAAGCATTTTTTGAATTGATGAAACAAAATCATTAATTGCATTTTCATCATAATTTAATTTAATTTTTGCCATTATAATTCTGTTATACCTCCATTATTATCTTCTTTCTTTACAGGCTTTAAAGGCTTATCTTTAATATCTTTAGATGTTGTTATATATTTTATTGCATCCTTAGTTGAATAAATATTATCTCTAACCCAGTTTTCAGCAACCTTCTTAAAATAATTAACATTTGGCAAATCGCCGCCTTTTTCTCTTAAGACCTTAATAATCATACAATTGATTACACCTCGAGGGAAATCAAGTGTTGAATACAAATCCAAGAATGTTTGTAAGTATGTTGCAGGATAATCAGTTACAATACCATCTAATAATTCTTGTGGATCTGCCTCATCTAAGTATGTAATTAAATCATCACCTTTAATATTTTGATTCTTCTCTTCTAAAATAGGAGCTTTCATATGACGCTTAGTATTAAATAAAACAATTGCGTTTTTCTTTAATAAGCGGTAATCATATAATCCTGATTTATTAATTGAATCAGCATATAAATTAATCATTTCATTTTCATTATATCTATATACATAAGATAATGTTGAAATTTGTTCTTTAAAATTAGATGTAACACCTGTTTCTAAAAAATCTTTATTAATTTCTTTTAAGAAAATTTCTATATCAAAATTCTTATTATTAATTTTGATATTATTATTTGGTTTTTTACCAAGTAAGTATTGGAATTTATTAAATGATTCATCAAAATTAACATTTGATTCATAAACCTCATCAAATCTTTTAGTTATATTTTCATATGATTGCTTATCAATTTTTTCAATTTTAAAATGATTACATATTAAATCAAATGTATCTTGACTTAATTTTGAATATAAATATAAGCCTAGTGCGACATCCTTAATAAAGTTTTTAGCAGTAAATGGAGGACACACTACATAAATATATTTATTATCATTTGAATTATAATAAGTAACTAAAAGACCAATACCTTCTAATTTATTTCTAAATTTAATAAATTCAGTTGGCTTTAAAGAATAAATCTCAAAAAATGATTCATGAGATATTTCTTCGCTTTTTAAATTATTTCTTTCTAAAAAAGATTGGAAAGCAAAATAAAGCATAAAAGCACCACTACCTATTAGTGGTGCATATAGAAGCGATATTGTTGATACATCATCATTAGATAGCGTAAAGCTTGAATAAATATTGAATTTTGATTTCATATCTAATGATTTCATCTCTTCACCTATTATTTATGTAATGAAACACCTTTAAATTCGTATTTAGCTTCAATAGCACTTAGGATTGTTTCAATGAATTTTTCTGCCTTACCTTTAGCACCGAAGGCGAATTCTGAATGAATTTCAAAATCAATAGATGTTTCTTTTGGATCTTGCATAATGATTTTTGCAATAACTTCCATATGTGGAATTTCAGAATAAATTTCAACATAATCATCGTTAACAGAAACAACATTATGATTTAATTCATCAAGCTTTTCAAGATATAATGCCTTAATTTCATCATAGCTTGCCTTATAATAATGAGTTTGTAAAATTAATTTCTTTTGATTTTCACCTGTAACTATTTCCATATTATATTTCTCCTTCTATTTTTTTTATTAAATCAATAACTTGCGATTTTGTTTCACTAAAGTCACCTTTAGAATCTATAACATAATCTGCAAGAGATTTTTTCATATATAAATCCATTTGTGAATGAATTTTAAGTAATGCATAATCCTCATCAATTCCTTCACGTTCCATTAAACGAATAACCTGCATTTTTTTAGATAAGAAAACACAAATTATTTTATCACATAAATCTTCAAATTTAGCTTCATATAAAAGTGGAATTTCAATAAATAATAATTTACCATCAAATTTATTTATTTCATCCTTTAAATATTTTTTTATAATTGGATGAGTAATATTATCTAATCTTTCCTTTTCAGATTTATTATTAAATATTAATTTAGCGATTTTCTTTTTATCTAAGCTTAAGTCATCTAAAAAATAATCTTCACCAAATTCTTTTTTTATCGCATTATAAATTGGCATATTTTCTAAAGACAATAATGCTGTTATTTTATCACAATCTAATACAGTATAGCCAAGAGATTCGATAACGTTTGAGACGTTACTTTTACCACTTGCGATACCACCTGTGATACCAATTACTTTAGGCACCATTAATCACCTCTGACAATTTTTACAATAATATGTCATTCGTCCCTTTATTTTAACACGAATTATATTCATTTTGCAATGAGGACATTCACTTTTTGTATGTACATTTAAAAAATTTTGATAATTTCCCTCAACACCGAGGCTTGAAGTGTAGCTTCTTATTGTAGTACCTTTATTAATTATCGCATCATTTAATATCTTAATTGATGAATCTAAGATAGCTTTTACTTCTTCTTTATTTAAGCTATTTGCTAGTCTTAATGGATTAATATGACTTGAAAATAATACCTCATCAACATATATATTTCCAAGTCCTGTTATTATTTCTTGATTTAATAATACAGTTTTAATTTCAATTTTTTTAGAAATAATTTTTTTATATATTAAATCTAAATCATAACTACCATCTAATATAGGGTCATATCCAAGCTTATTTAATGGTTCTTTGTTATATATATCACCATCTAAATATATCATTCTTCCAAATTTTCTAGTATCCTGATACATCAGCTTATATCCATTAGATAAATTAAATATAACATGTATATGCTTATTATCTAATTCTTTATTTAAATAAAAATATTTTCCTTCCATTCTTAAATGAGAAATTAAATATCCTTCATTTAAGCAAAATATTAAATATTTTCCTCTTCTTTTTATATCTGTAAAAGTTTTATTTTTTATATTAGATATAAAATATGATTTATCACAATCTATAATACGATCATATTTAATTATAACATCTTCTATTTTTAATCCTATTAAATCATTTAATAAAACTCTTCTTACTGTTTCAACTTCAGGTAATTCTGGCATTTTAACCTCTATTATGATGAACTAAATCATCACTAAATTTATTTTTATCTTTAAAATCTGACATATCCTTAGGATATCCTAGGGCAATAATTGCAAATGCAAATCTATTATCATTAATATTTAAAATTGTATTTACAGCATCAATTCTTTCTTTAATTGGATAAATTCCACACCAGCATGAACCAATATTTAATTTAGTTGCTTGAATTAAAATATTTTCAACTGCTGCAGATAAATCTTGTGCTTGCATTTCAGGCTTTGATAGTGTTTGTGGGTCTTTACCAACTACAACAATTAATGTATTACATTCATTTAAAATCATTGTTCCTTTAGCAACTAGTGCTAATTTATC
>CADBQV010000037.1 GCA_902796895.1 uncultured Erysipelotrichaceae bacterium
TAGCAGAAGCATCTAATGCAATTATTATTGGTTTTAATGTTCGTCCTATGGCACCAGTTAGAAATTTAGCACAAGAAAAAGGTGTTGAAATTAGACTTTATAGTATTATTTATAAAGTACTAGAGGATATTGAATCAGCACTTAAGGGTATGCTAGATCCAGTATATGAAGAAGTAGTTACAGGACAAGCAGAAGTAAGACAAACATTTAAATTATCTACAGTTGGTACTATTGCTGGTTGTTATGTTACTGATGGTGTAATTGAAAGAAATTCTTTAGTTAGAGTTTTAAGAGATGGAATTGTTATATTTGAAGGTAAGATGGCTTCACTTAAGAGATTTAAAGATGATGTTAAAGAAGTTAAAACTGGCTTTGAATGTGGTATAACAATTGAAAAATTCAATGACATTAAGGAAGGCGATGTTATTGAAGCATCAATTATGAAAGAAGTACCTAGAGTATGAGTCTAGCAATAAAAAGACTAGAATCAAATGCTTTAAGAGAGCTTTCCATCATTTTAAGCAGACAAGCTAAAAATGATTATTTAAAGCGTATTACAATTACAGAAGTAAGAATAACAAATGATTTATCATTCATGACAGTATATTATACTTTTTATGAAGGTAATAAAGAAAATTATGAACAAGCATTAGCTGAATCAAATGGCTATTTAAGAACAGCTCTTGCTAAAAAATTAAATGCAAGAAAAATGCCTGAATTAATTTTTAAGTTTGATGAATCATTAGCATATGGAAACCATATCGAAGAATTATTAAAAGAATATCATGACAAGCATGATAATTAAGAGGTATAAAAATGAGTTGTGATCACAATTGTAGCAGCTGCCACAGTAGTGGTAACTGTGATAAGCAATCTTTAATTGCACAGTGTAATAAAGATTCTCATATTAAGCATATTATTGGTGTAGTATCAGGTAAGGGTGGCGTTGGTAAATCAATGGTAACATCACTTTTAGCTGTAGAACTAAAAAAACAAGGCTATAGTGTAGGTATCCTAGATTCAGATATTACAGGCCCATCAATTCCAAAGGCATTTGGACTTGGTGAAGGTGTAGAAGGTAAAGAAGATGTAATGTTTCCACCTTTAACAAAATCTGGAATTGAGGTTATGTCAATTAATTTATTAATGAAAGACCCTACTCAACCAGTTGTATGGAGAGGACCAGTACTTGGTTCAGCAATAAAGCAATTTTATTCAGATGTTTTATGGGGCGAATTAGATTATTTATTAATCGATATGCCTCCAGGAACAGGCGATGTAGCACTAACAGTATTCCAATCAATTCCTGTTGATGGTGTAATTATTGTTTCAACTCCACAGGATTTAGTAAAAATGATTGTAGGAAAAGCTGTATCCATGTGTAATCAAATGGACATTAAAATTGTTGGTTTAGTTGAAAATATGGCATATTATAAATGTCCATGCTGCCAAAATCCATTATATCCATTTGGACCATCTAAATTAGATGACGTTGCAGCTACATATGATTTAAAGCCACTTGCAAGCTTACCAATCGATTCAAATGTCGCAAAGCTTGTAGATGAAGGTAAGGTAGAAGATGCAGATACATCAAGCTTTAAAAATATCGCAAAGAGTGTAATTGAATTTTAATTATTTTTAGAAGAATAACTTTAAAATGAAAAAAAAGTTATTCTTTTTTTATTTTTAAAGAAAAAAAATAAAACTTTTTGACTATTATTATATGAGGTGATATTTTTTGAGAAGAAAATTAATAATAATTTTATATTCAATTGCATTTTTATTTATTCCACTTTCTTTAGTTGAAATTAGGGCTGAAGAGAATTATGAATCATATGTTGATTTAATAATGTCATCAGGAAAATTAATTAGAGATTTTACTGAAGAGGAATATTATGAGGCAGTAAGAGGAAGTGAAACCAATGTTTTATTTGGCTTTGAGGTAAATCCAATTAATTCAGGCGTAAAAGCTTCATATATTTCAAATACAATTGTTAGTTTCAATAATTCAGGTGAAACAGAAATTAAAATTTCAAGAGACATTGATATTGAAACTAATAATGTTGTTACATTCTCATCAACAATATCTGGTGAGGCATCTGTTAGCGGTGGAAATAAATTGTTAAAAGAACAAATTGCAATTAAAGCTTCTGTTTCATACAGTGAAAAAAGTGAAGAAAGCGTCAAGATGAGAACTAAAATGGATGTAGTAGTAGAACCAAATTCTTCAATGATTATATATTTAACAGGAAGCTTAACAGTATTCAATGGTGGATATTCATATTATTTTTCAGGAAGATTACTTGAACAAGGATTATATGAATATGTAATACTTAATTCACAATATTCTAAGCTTGAAAAGGTTAGTAACGATTATTGGAGGAAAAAATGAAAAAAATAATATCATACATAATAATAGCTATTCTATCTTTAATCATTATTGGATTTATCGTATTTATGTTTTTATATTCTAATAATAAAAATATAATAGAAGAATATTATACAATATTAGAATCTAAATCATATATCTATAAAGAAGATAGAATAATGTCTTTTAGTGTTTATTCAACAATAGAAGATACACCAATTAAATATAAAGATAGTAATACTTATTCATTAATAATGGATAAAAATAATTATTTATTAGAAATAGATAATATAAAAACAATAAAATCAGATGATGCATACATCATAAAAATTGAATCAAAAATACCAGATGTAATAACTGAGGCAAGCTCAATTAATTCAATACTTAAAATAACTAATAAAAAATTTGATTTAAGATTAAAAATAGGAAGTGTATCTATATTAAAGCCTACTGATTATAAATTAATTTCACTTGATGGCTTATATGCTTCATATTCTTATTTAAATGGTAAACCTGAAATGGTTGGTATAAATATAATATTTAATAAAAAATATGATAATTTATCTAATTTAAAAATAGGTAATTATTCATATGGAATATTAAATAAAGCTATATACAATATGGAATATGATAATGAAATAGATATATTAAATATAATCCCTTCATATAGTGCACAAGAATTAGAAAATGATTATATATTAAACATGGAAGGTAAAAAATATTTTATTCCTATATCATATAAAGCATTAATGCTTCAAAAAGTAGGGTATATAACATTTAAATTAGATGATATAAATTATTATTTTGATACATTTTATTTTATGAATAATGAATGTATGTTTAATGAATATAAGGATAAAATGATTAAGGGAGAAATAAAATATGCTTAGCTTTAGACAAATAATAAAAAAATATTCTAATCATATTATATTAAATAATATTGATTTAGATTTTATTCCAGGTAATTTATACATATTAACAGGAGATAATGGTTCAGGTAAATCAACTATTATAAAAATAATTAGTGGCATGATTTATAAAAATAAAGGTGAAATAGAAAAAGATGGTTTAATATCATATTTGCCTGATAAATTTAATATGCCAAAATTAATGAAGGTAAAAAATTATTTATCTTATATTTTGCCACCAGATATAAAAACTGATTTATTAATGTTTAAATATAAAATACCTAATAAAAGAATAGGATCATTATCTAAAGGTAATTATCAAAAATTAGGAATATTACAAGTATTAAATACTAAAGCATTATATTATGTTTTAGATGAACCATTTGATGGCCTAGATGAATATGGAAAAGAATTATTAATAAAAGAAATAGAATATAAATTAAAATCAGGTAATTCATTTATAATTAGCCTACATGATAAAGACTTACTTCAAAATTTAAATCCAATAACAATAAAAATAAAGGATGGCTTAGCATATTATGGAGCATAGCATAAAGAAATTAACAAGATTATATTTAGGTTTTTTATTTCAAAAAATAACAATATTTATTTTTATATTATTTTTATTATCTATTTTCTTTATATTACTTTATATGAGTAAATTAGATTTAAAAAATGAAGATTATGTTTTTATATCAAAATATATTCATAAAAATTATTTTGATCAAGCTATATTTATTCTTGAATTATTTAATTCTATAATAATAGCTACAATTGTAATATCTTTAGTAATTAACGCTAATAGCTTTGATTCATTATTTATTTCATATACATCTAGATTTAAAATATGTATTTCAAAATTCTTAGCTATATTATTAGTATTATTTTTATTAATGATATATGAATTTATAATACTTATAGTTATACCTCTATTTAGATATAGCTATTTTAAAATAGAATTATCACATATAATTATATTTTTAGATTTAATATCATATTCATTAATTGAAATTATAATAACTATGCTTGTTACTACATTATTTCCATATGTAATTACTCCGATGTTTTTTGTCTTTATATCTATTGTATTTAAATTAATATGTTCTAATAACAGTAATTTTAATGACTACGCATCTAAATTACTTCCTTTAGCTAAAGTAGATTTTAGTGGTATTTCATCTTTAGGACTTTATTTAGCACCACTTTGGATCATATTATTATTTTTAGTATATATAAGTGTTTATAATGTAAAAGATTTATAATAAATAAAATAATATTATTTTTATAATAAATTATAAAAAAGTGTTTTTATATATCTTATTTTGTGTTAAAATACTAAATGCTAAGTGGAGGTGTTTTAATATGGAAAATAGAGATTATAAATTAGAACTTTTGGAAATATTAAACTCCAATTTGTCTGATGAAGAAAAGAAAGCCAAATTGCTTTCATACCATGATAATGATATTGCCGAAGTTGTTGATGAACTTGATGAGAATCAAAGAACAGAATTATTCAAAATTTTAGGTGATGATAAATCAGGTGACGTATTAGCTTATTCAGAAAATATTTCTGATGTTATCGAGGATTTAGAGCCAAGCAAGGCTGCAGATATCATTGAATCAATGGATGCCGATGATGCGATTGATGTCTTAGAGGAACTAGATGATAGTCAAAGAGAAGAAATCGTATCTTTGATGGATAAAGAAGCTAAAGAAGATATTCAAGAAATTGCAAAGCATGACGATGATGAAATCGGTTCTAAGATGACTAATAACTTTGTTACTATTCATAATACTGATACAGTAAAATCAGCAACAAAAAGAGTTATCAAGGAAGCAGCAGAAAATGATAATATTTCTACAATCTTTGTTTTAGATGAAAATGAAAAATTCTATGGTGTATTAAATTTACGTGATTTAATTATCGCAAGAGAGAATACAGATTTAAAATCTATAATTAAAACTAATTATCCATATTTTAATTCTAAAACACCTGTTGCAGATATTATTAATGACTTAAAAGATTATGCAATGGATTCATATCCTATTGTAAATGATAATAATGAATTAATTGGTGTTATTACATCAGATGACGTAGTAGAAGTATTAGATGCTGAAACTGGTGAGGACTATGCTAAGCTTGCCGGTTTAACAGACGAAGAAGATCAAGATGGTTCAATATTTTCATCTATTAGAAAAAGAATACCTTGGTTATTAATATTATTAGTCCTAGATTTAGTATTAGCATTTACAATGACAGGATTTGAAAATGTTGTTGAAAAATTACCAATTATAGTATTTTTCCAAACTATGATTCTTGACATGGCAGGTAATACTGGTACTCAATCTTTAGGTGTAACAATAAGATTATTATCAACTAGAGATGTTGGTGCAAAGGATGTATTAAAAACTATATTTAAAGAAATAAGAATAGGTTTCTTTAATGGCTTAATTTTAGCAGCATTAGCATTTGGATTTGTTTTCTTATATCTATTTATTGCTAAAAAAGGTGTTGAACAAATTGACTATACTACAATTCAAGCAGTTAAAGCAGCAGGTATTGTAGGTGCTGCATTAATTTCAGCAATGACTGTGTCTGCAACAATTGGTACTGTAACACCTATATTATTTAAAAAGATTCATATTGACCCAGCAGTAGCTTCAGGTCCATTTATTACAACAATAAATGACTTAACTGCAATGTTAATATATTTCGGATTAGCAATTATGTTGTTTAATTTATAATATAATATAAATGGTGGATTAGTTATTAAATACAATTTTAATTTAAAAATGATAAAATAATTGTTGACAATAATTTTAATTTAGTGTATTATACTTATGTTGAAATAAATATGTGGAAAGAAGAAACGCCCGTTTCTCGCCTGATTGATTATGTTGGTAGGCAAAATGTCACTATTAAATTAAAATTTATTAGATTATTACAAGAGGGCGTTTTATGTCCTCTTTTATTTTTTCAAATTTGGAGGTGTATTAATATTAACAAGCAAAAGAAAAATGGAGATGCATTAGTAAATGATGATATCCGTTCAAAAGAAATGCTAGTTATCACTGATTCTGGTGAGAAACTAGGTGTATTACCACGTAATAAGGCCCTACAAGAAGCAGAAAATCGTGGCTTGGATTTAGTTTTAGTTTCACCGGATTCTAATCCGCCAGTTGCCAAATTAATGGATTATTCTCGTTTCCGCTTCGAGCAACAAAAGAAAGCAAAGGAAATGAAGAAAAAACAAAAAATAGTAGTTGTTCAAGAAATTCAATTATCAACTACTATTGAAAAGCATGACTTTGAAACAAAAATGAAAAAGGCAAGAACAATTTTATTAGATAAAGGAAATAAAGTTAAAGTAACTTTAAGATTCTATGGTCGTATGATTGTTCATCAAGACTTAGGTATTGATGTTGTTAATAGATTTGTTGAAGGTCTTGCAGATTGTTCTACTGTTGAGTCACCAGTAAAACTTGATGGTAAAACATTATTCGCAGTAATTGCGCCAAAAATAGAAAAGAAACAATAAGGAGAAGGATATTATGCCAAAAGCAAAAACACACAGTGGTTTAAAGAAAAGAATTAAAATCACAGGTACAGGTAAAATTAAACGTGGTCATGCATATACAGGCCATTTAAAGACTAATAAGACTCATAAGGAAAACAAAAACCTTTCTAAGAGTGCATTAGTACATGAAACAGATGAAAAGCGTATTAAACAATTAATCGCTAATATGAAGTAATAATAGGAGGATAAGATTATGCCAAGAGTTAAAGGTGGATACACTACAAGAAGAAGACGTAAAGCCGTATTAAAATTAGCTAAGGGCTACTATGGTTCTAAGCATACATTATATAGAACAGCTAAACAACAAGTAATGAAATCATTAGTATATGCTTTCAGAGATAGAAAAGCACGTAAGAGAGATTTCAGAAGATTATGGATTCAAAGAATCAATGCTGCTTGCCAATTAAATGATATCAAATATTCAAGATTCATTAATGGTTTAGCAATGGCTAATGTTGAAATCAACAGAAAGATGTTAGCTGAAATGGCTGTAAATGATCCTGAAGGATTCAAAAACTTAGTTGAGGTTGCTAAAAAATCATTAGAAAACCCAGTTAAGAAAGAAAAAGAAAACGTAGTTGTTTTAACTAAAGAATCTAAAGCTTCAAAAGCTGCAAATAAAGTAGAAGTTAAAGAAGAAGTTAAGGCTGAAGAAAAGCCAGCTAAGAAAACTGCTGCAAAGAAAACTACTACTAAGAAGGCTGAAGCAACTGAAGAAAAACCAGCTGCAAAAAAGACTACAGCTAAGAAAACTACAACAGCTAAAAAGACTACAACTAAAAAAGCAGAAGCTAAAGCTGAATAATTAAAATGAATGAAAAAGTATTATTTACTTTTTCATTTTTTTTATTTATAATAAGAATGTTTAAGAGGTATTATTATGTCAGGTAATCAAAATAAAAAAATAAATAATCAAGAAAAGAATGAAGCTAGAAGAAAATTAAATGAAAGATTAGCTTTAGAAGCTAAACAAAAAAGAGTATATAAAGCAATTATAGGTATTTCTGCATTATTATCATTTTCTTTAGTTTTAGAATATTTTATTGAATATATGGCAAATGGTGAATCAGGTGACAATCTAAGCTTTTTCGCTAAGCATTTTGTCTTTGGACCTGCCCTTATTTTAATAGGCGTTGTAGCTTTATTTTTACCGATGATTGCTAGAAATAAATATAATGAATCAAAAGGTGATAACCTTATGATTATTGTTGCTATGTTATTATTTTTACTTGGCATTGGTACATTTATAGTTCAATTTATTATGTAAAAAATATCCGAAAAATTTCGGATTTTTTTTAATTTTAATATGATTATATTGAAAATATATTATATAAACATTATAATATAAGTACTAGGAAGAAGGCAGTGGAGCTCAAATTATATTTAAGGAAGCTGAGAGACATTATGTGCTGGATACCTTTAATTTAGGGACCCTAATTAATGCTAAAAAGAGGCTTCCACAGTGAAGCTTAGGTTCTTCACGACCTTCCTAGGAATATATTTAAAGTGGGTTACCACTTTTTTATTTTTTATTTCCTTGTTTTTATATATTTATTTTGTTATAATAAGTCGTTATAAATTTGGAGAATAAATAATGAATAATTTTAGTAATTTAAAAATAAATAATGATTTATTAAAATCATTAGAAAAACTTAATATATTAGAACCTACACCAATACAAGAAAAATCTATACCTTTATTATTAGAAGGCAATGATGTTATTGGTCAAGCTCAAACAGGTACAGGTAAGACATTTTCATATGCAATACCTCTAATTCAAAAATTAGATGTTGAATCTAATTTTATAGAATCACTTGTAATACTTCCTACAAGAGAATTATCAATACAAGTATCTAATGAAATTAAAAAATTAATAATTGATAATAAAAAAATAAGACTTGCGACAATTTATGGTGGCCAATCATATGAATTACAATTTAAGCAATTAAATAAAATGCCTCAAATTGTAATTGGAACTCCAGGAAGAATCATTGATTTGATGGAAAAAGGAAAA
>CADBQV010000038.1 GCA_902796895.1 uncultured Erysipelotrichaceae bacterium
TAATTTTACTTTAGAATTAATTGCTTGCTCTAATATTTTATATCTATTACCTACAATAAGTATATCACTATAATCTAATAAAATCTCATCCTGTAAATTACTACTTTGATTATTAATTATTACCATTCTACCATCAATAATATCATTGTATTTAGTAAGTAACTCAGCATTTAAAATGTTTATAATGTTGTTTAATGAAGTATGAATACTATCCTTATTACCTTCAATTAAAAATCTTGCAACATCTTTCATAGATAAAAAACCAGTAATTTTTCTATTATTATTCACAATTGGTATAGCAGTTATTTCAAAATTTTGCATTGTTAAATAAGCATTATATATCGAATCATTTTCATTTACATATGCTTTTTTTCTATAATGTATATCTCTTATTCTAATTTTTACATCATTTAAATATTGTGGTTCTGGGATATTAAAGTATTTTAATACAAATTTTGTTTCATTATTTAAATGACCAATAGCCCTAGGCACAGTTTTTTCACCTAGAGCATTTTTTAAATATGACAACGCTATACATGAACAAATACTATCAGTATCTGGATTTCTATGTCCAAATATCAATGTATTCATTATACCCCTCCTTAAACTCAAAAGATTATACAATTGTATAATCTTAATTAGCTTTATATACTGGAATTAAGAATGAATATAATTCCTTAATATCATCAACTGTTTTGTCTTTATATTCATCATCAGCCATTATATATATTACATAATTATCTTTTCTTTCAATTTTATTAATAGATACATTATTTTCTAATTCTCTAACAGCAATTTTATAATTATCTTCTGCATCTTTTTCTGTTGGATACTCATAATAATGCTCATACCCAGTAATTTGATTTAACTCATTATAATAAAATACTAATTTATACTTATTATCATTATTAAAAACTAATTTCGTACTATCTGTATATAATTTGTCTGAAATTTTTTCAATTGCTGGTTTTTCATCCTTTTTAATATCTTCTTTTTTGGAACAACCACAACCAACCAATAGTAAGCATATACTAACGCATACAAACAATTTTAATACATTTTTCATAATTTCACCAACCCTACTATATAATTATATAACACATAATATTAAAAGTAAATAATTAACGTTTCAAAAGAAATCTTCTATTATATACATCTTTATCATTCAATTGATAATAATCTATAGCATCATTAACTATATAACTTGCTTTATATTTTTCTCTAAATCTTTCAATTTCCTCATCACTAAGTTTTAATCCAGAAACAAATCTAACAGTTCTATCTGGGCTCAAATTAAGCCCATACTCAATAATTTCTTCTCTAGTTAATATCTTCAATATTTCTAAATTTTGTGCAGCATATAACCCATAATACCCATCATCCACTTCTACTACTCTATCTTGTTCTCTTTCTCTAATTTCCCCAAAAGCACGTACTTCACATATAAATATATCTTCACACAAATTGCTTTTATCAGATTTAAAAAATCTAAATGTATCCTCCATATTAGTACAAAAATGATATCCATGACCATCATTACCATACCTTACATCTTTATCAGTAGAATATATAATACCTTCTCTAATATCTATACCATATCTATTCTTACCATTAGCATTAAAACATTTATATCCAAATAACTCCATAAATCACCTTTTATCATATTCATCTAAAAAACTCTTATATAGTCCATCTTTTTTAGTACCTAATATACAATTTAAATTAACATTATCCAAAGCTTTAAAAATATTATAATCAACGTCTTTATTTATTTTTAACATATTTTTAATTAATAATTTCATTTCTAATCTTTTACTATCACTATTATTTCTACTACTTGCTTCTGTAAATCTACATGCACAATTAATAAATTCTAATTTATTAGTACTTGCCCATGAAATAATTGATTCTTCTCTAACCAAAAACAAAGGTCTTATCAATTCAATACCTGGAAAATTATCACTATGTAATTTAGGCATCATAGTTTTAATTTCAGCTCCATAAAACATAGATAATAAAGTTGTTTCAATAACATCATTAAAATGATGCCCTAATGCTATTTTATTACATCCTAATTCTTTTGCTTTATTATACAAATATCCTCTTCTCATTTTCGCTCACATATAA
>CADBQV010000039.1 GCA_902796895.1 uncultured Erysipelotrichaceae bacterium
CATTCGCAGAAGAAAAAGATATTACAATTATGCTAAAGGTTAGTGGATATGTAAATCAAATTGATGGCTTCTTTGGATTTAATTTCTATGATGCAGATAACAAGGATGAAGAAGTAGTTATTGATTATGCATCTAGAATTAATGTTAAAGTAGATATAAGCAATAGAAATTCAGTTTATAATGCTGGTGTATTGTTATCAGCAATTGGTGATAATCCAGAAGAATTATTAGCTATGGATACACATATTTTAGCAGATAATTTAAAATATACTAAAGAATAAAAAATAATGGGTCGCAATCGCGACCCTTTGTTTTTTATATAATTGTTGTATCACTATTTACATATTCATCATATGTATATTCAATAATATAAATTTGTTCTTTTACTCCATCCTTTGGATAGAAAAATTGAATGAATAAATAAGCATTTGGATTATCTACACTAACTTTAACAGGCCATGTATTAGCTGTTGCAGGGAATGTTTGATTTTTTGCTTTATCATCTGATGAAATATTTCCATTAATTGTATATGATGATTCACTTGGTTGATCTTTTGAAGATTCAGCTGATTTAACATATTTGTTACTAAATGGTCTTATTGTATCACTTGAATAATTACAATATCCAATCCATTCAGGTGTTGCTAAGCATACAGCCATTCTTATTGTTTGAGTATTGTTTATTGCAACTTCTCCATCATAATTAATTCCTAAGAAGTGATCTCCAAATAATTCAGTTGTTTTATCAGTCCAATACATTGATAATTTAAATGATACTGAAGGATTTTTTGTTGCATCATGTGAATCCTTTTTCATGGAATATGAAGTAGCTCTAAAATTTAAATCTAATACATCAAAATCTTTAGCTTTAATTCTTTGAACATTTCTTTCTTTTGTTTGTTCAATTTTATAATTATCACTTTCAGGTAATGAGCTTTCAAAAGCTGTAACGTGATTACTATTATATACACCTATATATGATGAAGGTATATATATTGCGAAAAATATAATTACAATTGCCAAAATAATTATAATTAAAGATAGTGGATTACGACCAAATTTAAACTTTTTAGTCGAATTATCATTGTTATTCTTAGCCATAAATACATCTCCTAAAATAAACTATTTATATTATAGCAAAAAATATAAAATAAATACATAAATTTATTATTTTTTTTATTAAATTAATTGGCTCTTAAGGTTGACTAAGAGTGACTTTATTAGTATAATAAAAATGGATTTTTGAAAAAGTCCTTATTATAAAATAAGAGGAGGCAAACTATATATATGGGTGATATTAATATATGGTTAGCAATCGGTCTTATTGTTTTGGCATTAATTATTGGCGTTGTAGTTGGATATTTAGTAAGAGTAAAAATGAAAGATAAATCTCTTGCTGCTGCAAAAAGTGAAGCAGAAAAAATAATATCTAATGCAGAAGCTGAAGCTGAAAAGAAAAAGAAAGAATCAATTAACGAAGCAAGAAATGAAATTGCAAGCTTAAAAAAAGAAGCTGAAGATGATGTTAAGGAAAGAAAGAATGTTGTCGTTGAACTTGAAAATAAATTAAGTCAACGTGAGGATACATTGGATCGTCGTAGTCAAAATTTAGATAGACGTGAGGAATTACTTAACTCAAAAGAACAAAAAATTGATGAAAAGAAAGCAGAATTAGAACAACAAAATAATAAGATCGAGGCGACATTAAAGCTTCAAGAGCAAAAATTAGTTGAAATTGCAGGCTTGAAGAGAGAAGAAGCTAGAAAGATTATCATGGATTCTGTTCAAGAAAGTATGAAGCAAGAAATTGCTACATACATTAAAGATGAGGAAGAAAAGGCTAAGATTGAAGTTAAGAATAAAGCTAAAAATGCTTTAGCATTAGCTATTCAAAAATATGCTGGTGAAACTGCTGGTGAAACAACAGTTACTACAGTTGCTCTTCCTGCAGAAGAAATGAAAGGTAGAATAATCGGTCGTGAAGGAAGAAACATTAGAGCTATTGAATCACTTACTGGTGTTGATTTAATTATTGATGATACTCCTGAGGCAGTAGTATTATCTGGTTTTGATCCAGTAAGAAGAGAAATTGCTAAAAAGTCTCTTGAAATTTTAGTTTCTGATGGTAGAATTCATCCAGGTAGAATCGAAGAAGTAGTTGAACGCTGCCGTGGTGAAGTTGAAATGACAATGCGTGAAATGGGAGAAGACGCTATATTTAAAACTGGTATTGGTAAAATACACCCAGATTTAGTTAAATTATTAGGTAGACTTCATTTCCGTACAAGTTATGGTCAAAACGTTTTAAAGCATTCTATTGAAACAGCTATGATTGCTGGAAAGCTAGCTGTTGAAATTGGTGAAAACGAAATTCTTGCAAGACGTGCAGGCCTACTTCATGATATTGGTAAAGCATGTGATCATGAAATTGAAGGTAGTCATGTTGAAATTGGTGTTGAATTAGCTAATAAATATCATGAACCAAAAGAAGTTGTTGATGCTATCGCATCTCATCATGAGGATGTAGCACCAAAAACAATTATTGCTGTATTAGTTGCTGCTGCTGATGCCTTATCTAGTGCTAGACCTGGTGCTAGATCTGATTCATTAGAAAATTATACTAAGCGTCTAGAAAACCTAGAAGCAATTTCTAATAACATTAAAGGTGTTAAGCAAAGTTTCGCAATTCAAGCTGGTAGAGAAGTTAGAGTTATTGTTAACCCTGATGAGGTTGATGACCTATCAACATTCTCTATTGCTAGACAAATTAAAGAAGAAATTGAAGAAAAACTTCAATATCCAGGAACAATTACTGTTACTGTAATTCGTGAAACTAGAGCTACTGACGTTGCTAAATAATTAGGAGTGGTAATGCCACTCCTCTTATTTTCTATTAAAGAGGTAAAAATATGAGAATACTATATTTAGGAGACATTGTTGGTGAAATTACTTTAAAGTGTCTTAAGGAAAATCTAAATACACTTAAAAATGATTTAAAATGTAATATGGTTTTTGTTAATGCAGAAAATCTTACTCAAGGAAAAGGATTAATCTATAAGCATTATAAAGCATTAAAGGAACTAGGAATTAGTGCTATATCAATGGGTAATCATACATTTTCTAAAAAAGAAATAAAAGATTATATTAATAATGAAGATGTAACAATTGTAAGACCTGCAAACTTAAATACTGAATATGGAAAAGAAATATTATATGTAAAATATAATGATAAAACAATTGCTTTAGTTAATATGCTAGGTAGAGTATATTCAAATACACCTCTTGATTGTCCATTTAAAACTATGGAGCGTCTTTTAAAAGAAATTAAAGCTGATTATATTTTTGTTGATTTCCATGGTGATGCAACAAGTGAAAAGAAAGCATTCTTTTATGAATTTGCAGGAAGAGTAGATGCTATTGTAGGTAGCCATACTCATGTTCAAACATCAGATGAAGAAACATATAATAAAACAAGCTATATTACTGATATGGGAATGTGTGGACCACACTTATCAGTAATTGGCGATGATAAAGATATGGTAATTAAAAGATTTAAAACTGGTGTATTTGAACCACTATTTGTATCAACTGACAATACTATAGATATTAATGGTGTTGTAATAGATATAAATGGAGAGGTAAGAAAAATAGAAAGAATTAGTAAAAAATATAAAATTAATGTTGATTAATTTTAAAAAAGATAGTTAAATATTTTTGGTGATTAATAATGAAAAATGACGCAAAATTTCAAATGCCTTCTTTAAAAGAAGCTAAATTAAGAAGAAATTTAAATATTGAAACAATTAGATATAAAACAAATAATAAATATCAAAATATTGGCTATGGCAAAACATATTCAATATTTACATATGGATGCCAAGGTAATGAAGCAGACAGTGAAATTATGGCAGGTATTTTAGAGGATATTGGATACACTAAATCAGCTGATCCATATGATGCTAATTTAATTTTACTTAATACTTGCTGTATAAGAGAAAATGCTGAACAAAGAATTTGGGGTGTCCTAGGCCAATTAAAAGGTAAAAAAAGAGAAAAAAAGGATATGCTAGTTGGTATTTGTGGATGTATGCCACAAGAAGAATCAGCTACTAAAAAGATCATTGAATCATATGATGTAGATATTATTTTTGGTACTCATAATCGTCATCATTTACCTGAATTAATTTATAATGCATATAATTCAAATGGTAAGGTTGTTGAAGTAATATCAAGTGAAGGTAATATTGTTGAAGATACTCCAAAGGTAAGAGAATCTAAGCATAAGGCTTGGGTAAATATTATGTTTGGTTGTGATGAATTCTGTACTTATTGTATTGTTCCATATACAAGAGGTAGAGAAAGATCAAGAAATAAAGATGATATCATTAATGAAGTTAAAGAACTAGTTAAAGAAGGATATAAGGAAGTAACATTACTTGGTCAAAATGTTAATGCTTATGGAAAAGATTTAGGTATAGATTATACATTTGGTGATTTATTATATGACCTAGATAAAACAGGCATTGAAAGAATTAGATATACAACAAGCCATCCAAGAGACCTAGATTTAAAGACTATGGAGGCTATGAGAGATTGTAAGAGTGTTATGCCTCACCTACATTTACCTGTTCAATCTGGTGATAATCAAATTTTAAAAATAATGAATAGAAAATATACATATGAAGAATATGTGTCTAAAATTAATAAATTAAAAGAATTAGTTCCTAATATTTCAATTACAACAGATATTATTGTAGGATTTCCAAATGAAACTGAAGAACAATTTCAAAATACATTGAAATTAGTTGATGAGGTTAAATTTGAAGGAGCATTTACATTTATTTATTCTCCAAGAGAAGGAACACCTGCAGCTAAGATGCCAGATAGCATTTCTATGGAAGAAAAGCATGATAGATTAAATAGATTAATTGAAAAGACTAATGCTGGTTATCTAGAAGGACATAAGAGATTTGTTGGTAAAAAAGTAAAAGTATTAGTTGATGGTGTATCTAAAAATGGTTCTGATATGATGTGTGGATATTCAGAAAATTTAAAGCTTACTCATTTTAAATCAACTGATCAATCATTAATTGGTAAAATTGTAGAAGTAGAAGTTACAGAAGCTAAAACTTGGTTTATGATTGGAAATTTAGTAAATGATTAAAGATGAAATAATTGCTTATTTTAATTCTTTAGATGAAGTAAAAAGAATAAAAGAATTAGAACCATTTATTGATTCTAATCCTTTTATAAATGAAAAATTAAAAAGCTTAAATATTATTAAAAAAAAGATGACTAATTCAAAAGAATTTAATTTAGTAAATCAATATAAAATTGATAAATTAGAATATGAGAATATAAAAAAAGAATTATTTGAATATCCATTTGTAGAAGAATATATTGAATTACTTGAAATAGTAGATTTTAAATTAGTTAATATGATTAATAATATAGAATCAGATTTAAATAGGATTATAAATGATTAAAGAGGACTTAAAGTCCTCTTTTAATTTTTGCTTAAGTATTCAGCAATTAATCTTGATAAATATATAAGTACAGCTTTTTCATCATTTTGCCAAATTCTATTTAATCTATCTTCAGCATACATTATATATCCATATGTAATGCCTTCTTTTTCAATTCTTGTAACTAAAATTGAAGATAATTTTAAAGGTCTAAATATTGTAGCTAATTCAGAATTAGCATTATCAATATCTAAAATTGTATTAGATGAATACATGTCATCAACTAACATATTTTCAATGTTTTTAACTACACCAACTTTTTTAGAAGTAGAAGCATCAATTAAATCATCATTTTTTATTTGATAAAAAATATCTGATATTCTTTCTACTCTAACTAAATAATTAAATACATTTTGTATTTTTGTATATATTGAATCACGATTAATATCAAAATTTCTAGTTACTTTTTTTATTGTTTCATAAATATCTTCGTTTTCTTCCTTCTTAACTACGATATCTTTATGCTTTTCTTTAACATATATAATGAAACAGTTTCTTCCTTTAACTTTTCCTCTATATAAAGCTTTTTCAGCTAATTCAAATAATCCTTCAACATTAGTTGAATCCTCAGGATAAGATACAGAGCCTATTGTTCCAGTTACGAAAGGAGAACAGCTTCCAGTAACAATATTTGTTCTTAATACATAATATTGATCATATAAGCTTTTATATATTTTATGTAAGTCATTATAATCATTAGATTTAAAATATATAAA
>CADBQV010000040.1 GCA_902796895.1 uncultured Erysipelotrichaceae bacterium
ACTCTTTCCGCTAGCATATCAAATCCTAAGCTTCTTTGTGGAGTTACTTTTACTTCAATTAAGGCTGTAACTACTTCTTTAGATGTATTTTCCCAGTTAATTAATGTAGTGTAGCCACAAATAATTTTTTCATCTTCCATTTTAGCAATTTCATTTGCTAAATCAACTTCATTAACATCAAGCATAATAGATAGGTCATGTAAATCTATTCTACTATTTGATTCTAAATTTCTTAATATTTCTTCTCTTATTTTTTCATTCATATTAATTACCTCTTGAATCTATCATATTTTTAATTACATTATTTATATCATTAATAGTTATTTCATTTCTTAATTCATTAGCTATTTCTTGATATAATAAATCTTTTGTTATTTTATTATCTTGATAAACAAATTTATTAAAATTTGTTTTTTTAAGATTATTTATTATTTCACTTTTTTTAAATTCTTTTCTTACCTTATTAGTAATTAAATTACCATATCCATGTCTTGTAACTTCTATTCTTGCTTCTTTATAACAATAATCATTAATTAAATAACCAATTCTTATATATCTATATGGAGATATAGTATAATCAATTTTATTTGATTTTAAGCCACATTTAACTAATTGATTTTTTAAATTATTTTTGATAACATCTTCAAATACTAAATCATATAATGGATTTTTCTTTGGATAAGTTATTAAATAATATCTTCTAAATATAGCATATAATAAAAGTAAAATTCCTGCCGCTATAAATCCTATACCATAATATAGGTATTTACCCTGTGCAATCATAAAATATATGCCAAAGCCTAAGAATAATATTGATATTAATATGAATAATTTAATTGATCTTTTCATTGTTCTTATAACAGCAAAATAGTCATTTAAATTCTTCTCTTTATTTTCATAAATATTAAGCATATTATCCTCCCATATAATTGATTGCATATTTCGTTTATTTTAACATAATTATATATAAATATCAATTAAAGTGACAAAACATTAAACATTTTTAATGTTTTATATTATAATAGATTTGAGGTAATAAACATGAAAATATTTGTTGATTATGAAAATGAATTTTATGAAGAAAAATATAAGAAATTAGGTTATTGTATAACTATAATTGATAATTCTAATTATTATTTTTATGAATTTGATATAAATAATGATTTAGCTTATGTTAGAAGTAATGATTATAAATATATTGAAGAAGCTATAGAATTATTTAGAAAAAATAGATTATATATAAATCAAATTAAATCTATAGATGGTAACTTTTATGCAAATTATGATAAAATACATAAATTTAAATTACCAATTAAAATATTACAACCATCAAAATTTTTCTTAGATGAACAAAAAATAGATGATTTTGATAAATATTTAAATATCGATGATGTATGTATACCTGTTTGTATTATAAATGATGAATATGTAATTATATCAGGTCATACAATTGTATATACACTAAATATGAATTATAAAAAAATGATAGATGTTTATATTGATGATTATGATCCTTTAATTAATGATTTAGTTTATATAGCTAAAGAGCATAATATAAAAGATATTAATGGTATGCATAAATTAAGTCATGAAGAATATGAAACATATTGGAATAATATTATAAACGAAATAAAAAATACGGAAGAATTCTAATCTGAATTTCTTCCGTTTTTTATTATTTAGACGCTTGTACAATAATAAAGCCAATAAGTAGACAAGCTAAAAATGCTAATATACCAAATCCAATTAAATACAATAATTTAAGAGGTTTTTTATCATTTAATCTTGATAAAGAAAAGCCTATAACATTTACTAAACCAGTAACTAAACCACCTACTGCTCCTCCAACAAGTGGTAATATTTTAACTAAACTTGAAACATTACCCCATATAATTGTTATCACAGCAAATAAAATAGGAATCACAATTTCAAACCATATTGGTTTAGGTAAAACTTGATATGAATCATCGTCAATATAAATTTTAACACCACTCATTACACTACCAGATAAATATATCTCAATTTCTTTATCTACATAGTCGCCAGTTTCATTTTGAATTGTTTTAGTTATAACATATTTTGTTTTAGATATCTTTCTAGCTTCTTTTCCTTCAATAGATATAACTTTCTTACCTGAGAAAAATGATTCATCATATGTCAAAAGACCAATTTTAGTATCAATAGTAACTTTCATAATTAATTCTTTAAACTGTTAAGTGGGGCTGGAATTTGTCCACCTCTATTTACAAAAACATCTGGTTTAACTTTAGATATTTTCATAATAGGACCATATCCTAAAAGACCACCAAAATTAACAACTTCTCCTTCCTTTTTGCCAACTGCAGGAATTACTCTTACAGCTGTTGTTTTTGAATTTATCATACCAATTGCTGCTTCATCAGCAATAAGTGCTGAAATTACCTCAGCTGTTGTATCA
>CADBQV010000041.1 GCA_902796895.1 uncultured Erysipelotrichaceae bacterium
ATAGAGATATTTATATGGAAAACGTTGAAAAGCTAGCATATTTAGCTTATGAAGATCAATGCTCTCCAGCTAACCCAAGAGTACCAATGGTTGAGGATATGAAAAAAATCTTAATTGATGCTTATGATTCAAAGGAGTTTATAGAAGAATAATGCTTAAAACTAAACAAATAGTTTTTTTAAGAAGTATGGCTCAAAAAATTAAGCCAGTTATGCAAATAGGAAAAGATGGATTAAATGAAAATTCATTAGAAACAATATTAGCTTATCTATATAAGCATGAGCTAATGAAAATTTCTATTTTACAAAATTCTCCTATTGAAGAAGATGATATAAAAGATTTTATATATGGATATGATATTGAATTTATTGAAAAGAAGGGTAGAACTATAGTTTTATATAAACCAAACCCTAAATTAAAGGATTCAATAAAGCTTCCACAAGTTAAATAAGGCGCTAAAACGCCTTATTTTATTTTTCCTATTGACAAACTAGGAAATAAAATTGTATAATAACATCAATCTTTTTTAAAAAAAGATTATTTAAAACTTTATTTATATATTTTATTGTATTATAATTACTAATTGTAATATTTAGGGAGAGTGGTATTATGAATAAAAACAATAGAATGACTAAAATAGTTTTAACAGCAATGTTTAGTGCACTATGCTGTGCAGCAACATTTATTCAAATAAGAATGCCATCTGGTGATTTTGTTCATTTAGGTAATTTTGTAATGATTATTGCAGCACTATTACTTGGCGGATTAATTGGTGGTATATCAGGCTCTTTAGGAATGGGTATATATGATTTAATCTATTATTCATCTAAACCATCAACAATAATTAGAACATTTATATTAAAATTTATCGTTGGTTTTTTAGTAGGTTATATATTTAGATTAATAATTAAAAAAGAATTAAATTCTAAAAAAATATTATATATCTTATCAATATTATTCTTTGTTGTATTTGCTACATCATTAACATTATTTATATGTGGTGATTTTAGCTCATATAGCTTTGATAATGGCTTATCTTCAATATTTATAATTGGTAGTGCTAAATTAAAAATATCATTATATATTCCAATTTTTGCATTCTTATTTTTTGTAGGAAGTTTAATATCTGCATTACTTTCTAAAAAATTATCAAAAAGAAGTATGGCAGCACTTGTTGCAGTATTAATTGCTATATTTACAAATATATTAGGTGAATTTTTTGTTAGATTCTTACTTGAAGGAATCATGCTTGATGGATTCAATAAATCATTAATTACAGCTACATCTAAAATACCAGGATCTATAATTACAGGATTTATAAGTGTACTTTTAACTATATTAATTTATGAACCAATTTATAGAGCTATTAAAAACACAAGCTTAGTTGAAAACTTAGATGATTGTAATGATGATTTAGATACAAAAGAAGATAATATCATTACAGATGAAGAAATCAATGAAATAAATGATGAAAATAATAAATAAAATAATGAAATTATTTTTTGATTGAAAATGAAAAATGAATAAGATATAATTAGAAAAGATGGAGGTTTTAGATATGGAAAAGAAAGAAAAAACCTTAAAAATTATATCATATATAATGACACCGCTTTTACTTGCAGCTGGTATTTTTTATATAGTTGTAGGAATATTACAATATAGTCAAATAACTAAAGGTATTTCAACATCTACATTTGTATGGATATTAATAAACGCACCACTTTTCTGTTTATTTGGTTTATTATTAGTATTATTATCAATATTTATTTTCTATAATTTATTTATAGGAAATCTAAATAAAAAATTACCATTTGTATTCGCATTTGCATCATGCATATTCTTATTTATTTATTATATGTCAATAATGATTGCATTTAATAGCTATGGTGTTGCATTCCGTTGGTGGGGAGTATTACTTGCATTACTTTCAATATTCTTAATGGTATTTGCATTAGTAAAAAAAGGTAAATTCTCATTTGCATCTGAAATGATAGTAATAAGTGGTTTTGTTGGATTCGTTGTATTTGGTATTGATATTTTCAATCAAGGAAATACATGGTATTTACTTGCTGATGGCTTTTTAATGGCAGCATATGTTGCATTAATTGCTTATTTTGCAGTATCTGATGAACAATATATTTAAAAGCTGAAATTATTTCAGCTTTTTTTATATTTTTTGTAACTAAATTATGTTATAATTTATATAAATATTTTTAGGGTGTGATTTTATGAAAAGAATGATTTTAGTTGATGGTAATTCATTAATGTATAGAGCTTATTTTGGTATGATGTCAAATGGTAATTTAGCTCAAAATTCTAAAGGCTTATATACAAATGCTATATATGCCTTTGTAAGAATGATTAACCACTTAATTAATTCAAATTATGATAATATCTTAGTTGCATTCGATGCTGGCAAAAAAACATTAAGACATGAGTGGATGCAAGATTATAAGGCAGGAAGACCTCCAATTCCTGATGAGTTTAGAATGCAAATAGCTTATATTAAGCAATTTTTAGATATAATGGCTATTAAGCAATATGAACAAGAATTATATGAAGCTGATGATATAATTGGCACAATGTCTAAAAAGGCAGAAGATGCTGGATATCATGTAGATATATATTCATCTGATAAAGATTTATTACAGCTTGTAAGTGAAAATGTAACTGTTCATATTAATAAAAAAGGTATGACAGAATTAGATGATTATACTCCTGAATTCTTTTATGAAAGATATAATATTTATCCAAACCAGTTTATTGATTTAAAGGCTATGATGGGTGATAAATCAGATAACCTACCTGGTATTCCTGGCGTTGGTGAAAAGAAGGCAGCATCACTTTTAAATACTTATGAAACACTAGATAATATAATATTACATAAAGATGAAATAAAAGGTGCTTTAGGTGATAATGTAAGAAATAATGTAGAAAGTGCTAAATTATGCCAAAAGATGGCAACAATTATTAGAGATTTTCCAATTAATCTTACATTAGATGATACAGTTAAAATGACACCTGATAAAAATAAATTATATGAATTTTATAATGAATTAGAATTTAAATCATTATTAAAGGATTTCACACTTGGTGAAGTAAAAATAGAAGAAGTTAATTATGAAATTGTAAATTCATATAATAGATTATCTGAAATATTAATTAGTGAATCATCATTAATATTTGAAACATTTGAATATAATTATCATAAATGTCCGATACTTGCTATTGGTCTTAAAAATAAGCTTGGAACATTTATTATTGAGCCTAATATGATAACATCAAATATGGATTTTATGTTATTTTTATCAGATAAAACAAATAATAAATCCATTTATGATTATAAAAGAGCATTTGTTTTATCTAAAAGATTAGGAATAGATTTAGAAGGTATATCATTTGATTTATTACTTGCTACATATATTTTAAAATCAAATGTAAGTCAAGATGGATTTAAATCTGTCGCTAGCTACTATGATTATAATGATGTTTATTTAGATGAAGAAATATATGGTAAAGGTGTTAAAAAACAAATACCTGATAAAAAAATATTATATACTCATATAGCTAAAAAGGTAATTGCTCTTGATATGCTAAAAGATAAGGCAATTGAAGAATTAAAAAACAATAATCAAATGGAATTATTAACTGAAATAGAAATACCTTTATCTAAAGTATTAGGTAAAATGGAATTTGAAGGTATTAGAGTTGATTTAGATGAACTTGAATTACAAAAGAATAATTTAGAAAATGATATTAAAGAATTAGAAAAAGAAATATATGAAATTTCTGGTCATGAATTTAATGTTTCATCACCAAAACAATTAGGTGTAGTATTATTTGAAGAATTAAATATTCCATATCCAAAGAAAAAAGGTAATAGCTATTCAACTGATATAGATGTCCTAAACGCAATTAAGGATGTTAACCCAATTGTTGATTTAGTAATAAAATATAGAGCTAAAACTAAATTATATTCTACATATATTGTAGGACTTAAAGAGGCAATATATCCTGATTTAAAGGTTCATACAATATTTGAACAAGCTCTAACTCAAACAGGAAGACTTTCATCAATTGATCCTAATTTACAAAATATTCCAATAAGAACTGAAGAAGGACATTTAATAAGAAAAATGTTTATTCCTTCAAATAAGAATAATAAATTATATTCAAGTGATTATTCTCAAATTGAATTAAGAGTACTTGCCCATATGGCAAATGTTAAAAAATTAAAAGAAGCATTTATAAGTGGTGAGGATATTCATTCTAAAACAGCTAAAGAAATATTCAATAAAGAAGAAATAACAGCGCTTGATAGAAGACGTGCCAAGGCAGTTAATTTCGGTATTGTCTATGGTATATCTGCCTTTGGTCTTGCCCAAGATATTGGTATATCTAATTATGAAGCAAGTGAATTTATAAAGAAATATTATGAAGTATATCCAGAAATAAAAACATTTATGGATGAAACTATTTTAAATTGTCAAAAAAATGGATATGTTAAAACACTTAAAAATAGAATTAGATATGTACCTGAAATAAATTCTAAAATTTATATGCAAAGAGAATTCGCCAAAAGAATTGCGATGAATACTCCAATTCAAGGTACTGCAGCTGATATTATTAAAATAGCTATGGTTAAAATTGATAAGAAATTAGATGAATTAAAATTAAAAAGTAAAATGCTTATTCAAGTTCATGATGAATTAGTATTTGAAGTATATAATGGTGAAGAAGAAATATTAGAAAAAACAATTAAAGAAGAAATGGAAAATGCTGTTAAATTAGATGTACCTTTAATTGTTGATGATTCATTTGGAAATAACTGGTATGAAGTCAAATAAATTAATTGAAGAAATACATTCATCAAGAATAAAATTTAATTTATGTAACGATTTAATTAATGTCATAAATTATAATAATGAAAAAATTGGATATATAAAAGAAATTATAGATTTTAATGATTTGATTATAGAATTTAATTTATATGAAAAATACCATAATATAGGTCTTCAAACAGAAATATTAAGAGAATATTTAAGATATAAATATTTATGGCAAAAATACGAAGGTATAATTAAGTGTTATCCTAAAATTAATCAAACAATTAAAATTCTTAAAAAAAGATATTTTATTTCAAATAATGATTATTATTATATTAATAAAGAATTATATTTTAATCATGTAGAAAGATTATCCTTATTTGATAAAAATTTAAATAGACTTCCATATCCTAATTTAAGAGGCGAAAAAATAATAGATGATACTTATGCAGGTATTGTAGATGTAATAATAAAAAATGTTAAAACTAATAAATTTTTAACAACAAAAAGAGATAAAAATAAAGTTACATCACCAGGCTTATGGGAAATTACTGCAGGTGGTATTGATTATAATGAAGATATTTCACATGCTGTTATAAGAGAAGCTAAAGAAGAAACTGGTCTTAATATAATAAAATATGAAAAATTAGATGTTATAATAATTAAAGATTTAGTTTATTTCATATATTTAGGATATGTTAATCAAAATGAAGATGATGTTAAATTACAAGTTGGTGAAACAACAGATTATAAATGGTTAACAAAATTAGAATTAATAGAATTATTTAATACTAATTTAGTACCAGAAAAACAAAAAATAAGATTAAATAAAGTTATAGATTTATTGTAGGTGTAATATGGATGAAATATTATTTAGAAGAAGTATAAGAAAATATGATTTAGAAAAAAAGATTTCATATGAAATTTTATTTAATTTATGTAAATATGCTGAAGCAGCACCATCAGCAAAAGGACAAAAGGGAAGAGAATATATTATTGTTGATGACAAATCATTAATTGATAAATTAGCACTAGTTGCTAAAGGAACAATGATTTTAAATGAATGTAATACATTAATTGTTGTAGTTGGTAAAGACCCACAAACA
>CADBQV010000042.1 GCA_902796895.1 uncultured Erysipelotrichaceae bacterium
AATAATTTAAGTCGTATCGTAAATATTCCTTATGCATTTAAATTAGGTGATATTAAATTAATTAAGCAATTATTTAATGATAAATTGCATGAGCCATATAGAAAAAAATTAATTAAAGGCTATGATGAAATTAAAGAGGCTATTAAGGATTTAGATGTAGCTTTAGCGATATCTGGTTCTGGTTCAACAATGCTTTTAATTTCATATGACACATCTGTTATAGAAAAAATTAAATTTTTAAATTATGATATTAAGGTTTTAGAAGTAGGTAGTGGTATTAATATTAAGGAGGTCTAATATGAGTGACGATTATTATGTAATACATAAAAAGGTTTTACCAGATTATTTTGAAAAGGTAATTCAAATTAAAGAATTAACTAATAAAGATATAAACATTAGCGAAGCATGTAAGCAAGTTGGTCTATCAAGATCTACTTATTACAAATACAAAGATTATGTAAATAGACCATCAAATAAGGTTGGAAAAAGAATGATTTTATCATTAAAATTATTAGATGAACCAGGTTCACTTTCTAATATTTTAAATGAAATAGCTAAATGTAAAGCTAACGTACTTGCTATTAATCAAGAGGTACCTATTCATAATATTGCATTCGTAACAATAACTGTTGCTATATTAAATAATGATATTACTGTACAAGAATTAACAGGCGAAATTAAAAAAATCAATAATGTTATAGATGTTAACCTACTTGCGGTAGAATAATGGATATAGCATTAATTGGTGATGGTATTCTTGCAAAAAGATTTTATGATATTATTGATTCTAAAAAGAATGACATATTAAGATCTAATAACATTTATATTAAATATATATTAGTTGATGGATTTAAAGAATGCTTAATTAATTCATATAATTTAACTAAAAATTTTGAAGATATTATATCTGATAATGATATAAAAGTAGTTATAGAAACTACCGATTCAAAGCATTCATATGATTATATTCGTCGCTCACTTGAGGCTGGTAAAAATGTTATTACATCAAGCATTTATGCAATATCACATTTTTATAATAAATTAGAAGAATTAGCTATAAACATGCATACAGGATTATATATTGAAGCATCAATCGCATCAGGTATTCCTATAATTTCTAATTTAATTAATATGTCAAATGAAAGAATAAATGTTATTAAAGCATCTCTAGATGGCACATTTAATTACGCACTATCTTATATGCAAGATTATCATGTAAAATATAATAATGCCTTAGGTCATTTATATAATGAAGGCATTATAGATTTTTCAAAGCCACTTGGTCTTGAAATGATTGATAAGATGGCAATATTATCAATCGTTTGTTTTAAAACATTTATTGATGTAAATAATATTTCATATAGTACAGCTAATTTTACTGATGAATTAATAGAAGTAGCTAATCTTTTAAATTATAAAGTGAAATTTTTAGGAATATCATCATTTAATAATGATAAAATATCAATAGATATAGCACCAATGCTGATTAAAGATGATGCACTATTTTCTAATATAAAAGGAAATCATAATATTATTAAATTTGAATATGAAAATAATAATACAAATATTTTAGCATTTGATGATAATATTGAAAATAAAACAAAAGCTTTAATAAGTGATTTAATATATGTTATATCTAATAATAAATTTAGACCAATTATAAAAAATAATTATAATACAGTCATTGATAATTATGAGAAAAATAGATATTTAATTAAGCTTAAGCCTTACAATGAATTTAATCAAATTGAAAGACAAATAGGGAATTTTATAATCTCAAATTATATGAGTAAGGATGAAATAAATAACTTAAAAGATAAATTTGAAATTTGTGTAAGAATTGTTGAATAATATTGCTTACTATTTTAAATTTTGATATAATTAAAACATCAGGAGGAAATACAAAATGGATGAAATTTTTGAAAAGATAAAAGGAATTATAGTTGATGAAATCAATTGTGATCCAAAGAAGGTTACACCTGAGGCAAAATTAAAAGATGATTTAGGTGCAGATTCAATTGACGCTGTTCAAATTATTATGGATTTAGAGGATACATTTAATATTCAAATAGAGGAAGACAATCCAGAAGCAATTCAAACTGTTGGAAACCTTGTAGAATACGTTAAGAAATTAATGAAATAATTATGGGCAACGCTATAGCGTAGCCCTATTTTTTTTGAAGGAGGTACATCTATGGGAAGAAAAACTTGGTATAAAAAATGGCAAGATAATAGATCTTTTATCGTAGAAAATGATTGTTTAAAAACTAAATCATATATTTTTAGTCCATACCCTAGATGTAACCAACTAGGTTTTATTGATTTAAGCTTTAAAGGACAATTAATTGCTGATGTTTATTCTAGATATTATAGAATGAATGATAAAAATGTTTTATTTCCAACAGGATTTCATACACTTGGAGCATCAAGCTTTAATGAATGTATGAAATTAAATAAGACATTAGATACTAAAATTCAAGATACATTTTTAGAAGAAATAAAAGCTTTAGGTATTGGTATTAATCAATCTAAATTAATTGATGCAAGAAGTGATTCATATGTTTCAATACTACAAGCATCATTTATTGAATTATATGAAAAAGGATATATCAAATATAAAGAAAAAGAAGTATTAGAAAATAAAGATTCTAAAAAAATAATATATAAGGATAAAGATAAAAATAATAATTTAATTAAGAAAAAAGAATATGTCTTTTCTTTAGAAATTGATACTATATTTGATAATTTGTTAAATGATATAAATAATTTAGATATAGATATTAAATATAAAGAAAAATTTTTATCATATTTTGAACCAAAGGAATCTTATATCATAAATTTTAAATTAACAAATGATTTAGAGTTAAATGTTAAATTAAATGAAATAGAATATTTATCAAATATATCATATATCTTTTTAAATCCTGAATATATAGATGTCATAAATTATAGTGCTGAAGATGAAATTGATGCGATAAACGATTATCTAGAAAATGGCTTAGAGCCATATGCATATACAGGAATTAACGCCATTAACCCATTAACTGGATATGAAATACCTGTATTTATATCTACAATCTATAATGAAGGAATATATTTAGGTATACCAGAATTGAAGGAAGAAGATTATAGCTTCGCCCTTAAAAATGGCTTTGAGATAATAGATATATTAGATAGTGATTTAAGAATGATTAATTCTGGTATTTTAAATGGATTAAGCATGGAAATAGCTAAATTAAAATTAGTAGATGAATTTTCTAAATTAGATATTATTAAAAAAATAATTACATATAATAAAAAAGAAATAATATTATCATCTAATGATGCCTTTGGATGCTTATATCCTTTTTTATATGATAGTAATACTAATAAATTAAATTCATTAAAGGATTTTTTACCATTTAATTTTACAAATCAATTTAGACCACTTTTAAGCCCTTTAGTTAATATATTTGGTGATCCACTTAATGGTTCAATTAATAATTTATTTACTGAAGGTATGGCACCATTTTTAGCATTACTATATGATGAATTTTCTAATTTTGAATCATTATTTTCTAAAATTGCTAAAGAAGAATATAATAATTGGATTCCTATTGATACATTAATAGTAAATGAAGATTATATTGAAGATGAATTATTAATGCCAATTATATTCTTTAATATAATAAAAAAAGAAGTAGGTATTACTTCTTCAAAATTATTTAATAATTTAATTATTGTAAAGAATAATTATGATAGCTTAAAACAACCAATTAAAAGAGAAAATAATAATACGATTAATATAAAAGCATTATTAGATGATTATTATTCTGATTCTTTAAGATATTATATGTTAAGCAAAAAAATAAATGATATTTTTGTATTTGATATTTTAGAATTAAATGAAATAGATTCATTTATTAAAGAAATTGAAAATAGATTAATTAATATAGAAATAACAAATGATGATAAATTAGATTATTATTTTTATAATTTTAAAGCGAAAGCTAAAAAGCTAATAGATGAATATAAAATAGATGAATATATATCTTTAATTAGTGATTTCGCAAAAGAATTTATATTAAAAGCTAATCCATCTAAAGATAATATATTAACATTTATTAAGGTGATATTCCCAATCACTCCATATCTTTCAGAAGAAATATATGAAATAGTATTTAAAGCTAAATATTCAATTATTAATGAGGATTTTTAATATAGTATTTTCCTTGATATAAATTATTTTTTCTCATATATTTATCTATTTCATTCATTACAACCATCTTTTTATATGGCCATAGTGGTAAATAAATATCATCTAAGCTTGAATCTGCTTGTAAGCGATGAATGATTATAGAATCCTTTAATCTTGCGATTTGATTAGATGTTATTTCAACATATTCTTCAAGTGTTAAAACATTAAAAGGCTTTTCTATATACATATTATATAATTTAGTATCCTTTAATATTAATAAGCTATGGATTTTTATTCCTTGGATATCTAAATTATTTATAAAATCAATAGTATTTAGCATATCAGTTTTAGTTTCATATGGAAGACCATTTATTATATGAACTACAACTGGTATGTTTTTTTCTCTTAAAAGCTTTACTGCATTTATAAATTCTAAATTAGTTTCACATCTATTAATTAATTTAGATGTTAATTCATTAGATGTCTGTAAGCCAAGTTCAATTTCAACAGGCTTTATTTTATTTATTTTATCTAATAAATTTACAATTTCTTCATTTATACAATCAGCACGTGTGGCAATTGAAATACCTATAGTATTTTCTTTATCTATTTCAATTACCTCCATATATATTTTTTCTAAATTTTTAACATTTGAATAAGTATTAGAATTAGCTTGCAAATATGGTATATATAATAAATTATCCCATTTTTTATCTAATGCTTTTTTTACTTCATAATATTGTTCTTCAAATGATTTTAATTTATCTCCAGCAAAATCACCTGAGCCTTTATGACAGTATATACATCCACCATACCCTTTTTTTCCATCGATATTAGGACAAGTGAAATTAGCATTTAATGCTACTTTAGCAACCTTATGTCCATATTTCTTATTATAATATTCAGTTAAAGTATTATAAGGCTTTTCTTTTGTCATTTTATCACCATATAAATTATAAAATATTATTATGAAAATAAAAAGTAATAATATAATTATTAATAAATGAATTTTTATATACAAAAAGAAGGTATATTTTGATATAATTTAATCGTTAAGGAGTCTATATGAGAAGAATAATTGATTGTTTAAGCCATCCTAGTATGATTGCTAAATATTTTTCAGATAAATTTTATATACCTCTTGTTTATTTTTTGTCACTTTTATCTTTAAGTGTATTAATAATTGGTCTTTATTCCTTTAAAGGAAGCTATATAAATTATACTTATTCATCAAACGTTGTAAGTCAAGTAAGATATAGTGATGCTGAATTTGAATTTAAGGATAATATTTTATATACAAATAGTGCTCAAACAATTAAAGGTAATGGAATTATAATTAATTTTAATAAAAAAGATTTTGTTAATGATTATTCATTACAAATGAAATATAATTTTAAAGAAACTGAAGTGGATGTTTATTTTTTAAATTTTGGTAAAAAATCATATAAATATGAAGATTTAAATTTAAATGGAGTATCAAATACAAATTTAAAAAATAATACATCATATGTCTTAGATTTTGAAAATGCTATATATGAAATATCAAAATCATTTGATAATAATTTTAAGCTTATAAGCTTTAGTGAATCACTTACAAATTTATTATCATCATTTTTAATATTATTTGTTGTATGTATGGTTGTAGCTACATTTGTTAATCCACAAATTGAATTTGTAACAAGATTAAAATTGGTATTATATGATGCATCAATCTTTTTTGTTTTTATCATGTTTACTTTTATGTTTTCAATTAACTGGATACAATTTGTAGGATATGCGGCATCTCTAATATATACAGTAATTACATTTAAACACATAAGAAGAATTAAGGTAGTGAGACAATGAAATTAATTGAAATTATTAAACAACTCAATATATTAGATGGTAATGAAATCCGTATTGATGAAGCAAAATATTTAAAATATAGTCAAAAATTAGATATTAATTTTGTTTTAAAATATGCAATAGATTTAAAAACATACAATAGATTATTTGAAGAGGTTAATAAGGTATTAAAGCCACTTGAGGATAATATAGAATATACATTTTCATTTGGATATGAGGATGAATATCTTAATAAGGATTCATTAAAAGAATATTTAATTGAAATAATTAATAAATTATCACAAAATTCTTCTAAATATAATGCCTTAGATTGTAATTTAGCTAATATCGATGGAAATAATATTGAATTTAAAATGGCATATGACGCTTTAGGATTTGATGATTTATCAAAACCAATCGAATATGAATTTATGGAATATGGATTAAATATTCATGTTTCTATCGTTAAGGATGAAACTAAAAGCGTTCAAGATGAAATAAAAAGATTAGATATGGAAATGGAAATGGAACTAAAAAAAGCCCAAGAAGAAGCAATGATGGCTCAAAAATTCAATTCTATGTCAAAGGAAATCAAAAAAAGCTATGTAAAGATGGCACCTAAGAGTAAGACATCAATTAAAAATATTCCACTTACAAATGATGAATTAGTTGAATATATTAATATTAATGGTAATTCAGATGTAATGATAGAAGGATATGTATTTGGTGCTGATTATAGACCTACAAAATCTAAAACTGTTATTGGATATTATAAAGTATCTGATGATACAGATTCTATTATTGTAAAAAAGTTTTTAAAGACTGAAGAAGAACAAAATTTATTTAAAACAGAAATTGTTAATAATAAAATCATTAAGGTTATTGGTAAAATAGATTATGATACATTCGATAGAAAGGTATTAATTAATGCTTCATCTATCGAGGTTTTAGGTACAGTAAAAGAAGAAAAGATGACTGATGAGGCACCTGAAAAGAGAGTAGAGCTTCATGCTCATACAAAGATGAGTAATCTAGATGCGATAGTTGAGACATCAGATTATATGAAAACAGCACAAAGCTGTGGTTGGTCATCAATTGCGATAACTGATACAAATACAGTTATAGCTTTAGCTGAAGTAGGACATTTAACTTCTAAATTTCCTGATTTAAAGGTTATTTGTGGTGCTGAAATGTCTTTTGTTAGAGACGATAAATTTGAAATAACTTTTAATAATCCTAAAGAGGATATCGATTTAAAGGAATCAGAATATACTGTATTTGATATTGAAGCAACAGGTTTAACTCAAAAATATGATAAGATAATTCAAATTGCGGCAATTAAGGTTAAAAATGGAATGATCGTTGATAAATTTAATGAAATGATCAATCCTGAATTTCCTTTACCTGAATTCATTACAGAATTAACATCAATTACAGATAGTGACTTAGAAGGAAAAGATACAATTGATAAGGTATTGCCAAGATTCATTGAATTTGCTAAAGGCACTATTTTAGTTGCCCATAACGCAAGATATGACGTTGGTTTTATATATTCTGAGGCCAATAGATTAAATATTGAATTTGAAACATTGCCTGTTATTGATACACTTAATTTATTTAGAGCTTGTTATTATAATGAAGTAAAAAGATTTGGTCTAGCATATATGGCTAAATATTTTAAGGTAAAGGAAGAACATCACCATTTAGCTGATGATGATGCTAAGGTTACTGCAGAATGCTTTATTCATATGCAGGTTATGATGTATCAAAAAAAGATTCTTACATTTAATCAAATTAATTCATTAATTGATGGTGAATTCTATAAATATGTATTCCCAGGTAGTGTAACAATTTTAGCTAAAAATGCTAATGGATATAAAAACTTATTAAAAATAGTATCTGATGCATCTACTAATCACTTATATCATGAAGCTATATTATTAAAAAGCGTACTTGATAAGTATAGAGAAGATATTTTAATTGGTTCATCAACATTATATGGTGATGTATTTGATTTAGCATTTAGAGATTCTGATGCTAGAGTAAAAGAAGAAATGGCTTATTATGATTATGTAGAAGTTATGCCACCTTCATGTTATGAGCATCTATATTCTTCACTTAAAAATGGTAAAAAGGATATTGAAGATGTAATTAAACGAATTATAAAAATAGCTAAAGAATTAAATAAAACTGTAGTTGCAGTATCTGATAGCCATTATTTAAGACCAAAGGAGAAAAAATATAGGGATATATTAATTGCGACCCCTCAAATAGGTGGTGGCTTACATCCACTTTCTGATTATGATATTTCTCCATCAATGCATTTAAGAACAACAAATGAAATGCTTGAAGAATTTGATTTCTTAGATAATGATTTAAAAAAGGAAATAGTTATAACTAATACTAATTTAATCGCTTCACAAATTGAAAAATATGAATTATTTAAGCATGGTACATTTGCTCCAGCTGATGATGAATTTAAGGATACATTCTTAAATGTTCCATCAATTGTTGAAGAGGTTAAATCAATAATAGCTACAAATCTTGAGAAAAAATATGGTACTAATCCACATCCAATTGTAACTAAGAGATTAAATAGAGAATTAAATGGTATTATTAAATCTGGTTATGCATCAGTTTATTATATGTCATATTTAATGGTTAAAAAATCATTAGATGATGGTTATATTGTAGGTTCCCGTGGTTCAGTTGGTTCATCATTTGTAGCAACTATGATGAATATAACAGAGGTTAATCCATTAACTAACCATTATTTGTGTCCTAAATGTAAATTCCATTCATTTAGAATGTCTGATGAGGAAGTTAAAGAATATGGATTTAAAGAAGGTGAAGAGGCACTTCAACCTTTACTTAGAAAAGCAAAATCTGGATTTGACTTACCTGATATGAACTGTCCTATTTGTGGTACTAAGATGAAAAAGGATGGACACGATATTCCATTTGAAACATTCTTAGGATTTGAAGGAGATAAAACTCCAGATATTGACTTAAATTTCAGTGGTGAATATCAACCACGAGCTCATGAATATATAAGAACTGTATTTGGACCTGAAAATGCCTTTAGAGCTGGTACTGTTCAAACTATCGCTGAGAAAAATGCCTTTGGTTATGTTAAAGGTTATTTTGAAAGATTAGAAAAGAAAAAGGCTAAGCGTAATCATGAAAAACTAACAGATAACGAAATTAAAGCTAGAGTTAATGTTAGAGATTGCGAAATTGAAAGATTATCAGTTCACTTACTTGGTGTTAAGCGTTCAACAGGACAACACCCAGGTGGAATTGTTGTTGTACCTCATAGAATTGATATATATGATGTTACACCAGTTCAATATCCTGCAAATGAAATTGGACCTTGGAGAACTACATCATATGATTATCATAAATTTGAAGAGAATTTATTAAAACTTGACGTACTTGGTCATGATGATCCTACATTAATCAGATATTTAATGAATTATGTAGAAGAACATCAAGATGAATTCCCATTTACTAATGCCCAGGATATTCCTATTGATGATAGTAATTTATATCGTATGTTTAATAGTACTGATGTAATAGGCGTAAGTGAAAATGACTTAGGATGTAAGGTTGCGACATATGGTGTACCTGAATTTGGTACCAATTTCGTTCAAAATATGTTAGTTGAAACATTACCTAAGACATTTGCCGAATTAGTTAAAATATCAGGCTTATCACATGGTACAAATGTTTGGGCAACAAACTCACAGGAATTAGTTAACGGTAGAACTGAATTTGGTAATATTGATTTTGAACAAACTATTGGATGTCGTGACGATATTATGGTCGATTTAATTCATATGGGCTTAGATCCATCAAAAGCATTTAAAATCATGGAATTTGTTCGTAAAAACAAAAAAGCTAAAATGCCTGATGGACCAAAGGATTGGTTAGATAACCAAGCATATATGAGAGAGCATGGCGTTCCTGAATGGTATATTTGGTCATGTGGAAGAATCGAATACATGTTCCCTAAGGCTCACGCTACAGCATATGTTATGATGGCACTACGTATTGGATGGTTTAAGGTATATTATCCTATATTATTCTATAGCGCATGGCTATCAAAAAGAGCTTCAGTTCATGATGTAAATGCATATGTTCAAGGACCTGTTGCGATAAAAGCGAGAATAGAAGAAATAAAGGCTAAGCCAAAAATTGAAAAAACAGCTAAGGATGATGATTTAATTACATCACTACAAATCGCACTTGAAATGACACTTCGTCATATAAAATTCTTACCTGTTGATATTAATTTAAGTGATGCTTCAGTATTTAAAATTGAAAATGGCGCCTTAAGAATTCCATTTAATGCAGTTGATAAATTAGGCTTATCGGCAGCAGAAAAGCTTGTTGATGCAAGAAATGAAAAGCCATTTACATCTAAAGATGATGTTGAAAGAAGAGGTAAATTAAACAAGAGCTTAATGCAAGAATTTGTTGTAATGCATGCCTTTGGAAATCTACCTGATCATGATGCTGAAGTTGAAGAAGGATTGTTTGCCTTTTTAAACGATTAAGAAGTTGTCGTAATGACGACTTCTTTTTTTGAAATTTTGTAATATAATATTACAAAAAGGACCGAAAAAATAACGAAAAATAATGTGAATTTATGTTATTTATTTTAAATACTTTTATTTTGTGAAATAAATGCTATAATTTTATTAGATTTATTATTCGGAGGTATTTATAATGAGACCTGCTCCAATGTTTTCAAGAATAAAAACTGGAATCAATGTTTACGATAATGTTGATAAGGCGTCATATAAAGGAATAACTTTAAAAACAGTATTTTTCTTTGTTTTAACAATGATTGCTGCTATCACATCGTATGTAGCATTGTTCTATATTGTAATCGAGTCTACTAAAACGGGAGAATTAGATAAGGCTAGATTATCAGGTTTAATTGTGGCAACGATTATATGTATAATAGTTGCGGCAGTATTTGGTTTGATTGGATCATTTTTTCCATCAACAGCTAAGGTGTGTGGAATTGTCTATTCACTCGCAGAAGGATTTGCACTTGGCGTTTTATCAGCACTTGTAGAAGTAGCATTTAAGATGGCAAATGATAGTGGTACAAATTCATATCCTGCAGCTGGAGTTGTTCCTACTGCACTATTTGGTACACTTATTATATTTGCAGTTGTATTAGTACTTTTTGCAACAGGAGTAATAAAAGCTGATAGAAAATTAAGAGCTTGCTTCTTTGCAATATTATTAAG
>CADBQV010000043.1 GCA_902796895.1 uncultured Erysipelotrichaceae bacterium
AATAACAGCATTAATTCCAATCTTAATTTATATTAGTAGATTAATGCTAAGTGTACATTATTTTTCAGATGTAATTGGTGGAATTACTAATGGATTAATGTTTTTAACATTATCTATATTAATTGTTGAAATATTAGAGGATAAAACTAATTTTGATGGATTAAAGCCATTAATAGATAAAAAACTAAATAAGAATAAAAATGATATTAAAAATGACAATTCAATTTAATGATTTGTCATTTTTCCTTATTTAAAAGATGTTTTTTTATTATAAAAAATGTTAATATATTTTATATTAAAGGAGTTGATTAAAGTGAGAAAGAAAGTTTTATTATTACTTTTATTGTTAGGATCTTTTACACTTGTAGCCTGTGAAAATAATGATAAACCAACAAATCCAGAAACTGATGTAAAAGATAACAATGAGAAAAAGGAAGAACCTAAAAAGGATGATTCTGGAACTAAGGAAGAAACAAATACTAATACAGATCAAGCAATTAATTACACTGCTAAAAATATAAATATGAAATCACTAGATGAGGATAAGATTAAAGATAGTGGTACATATGAAATAATATTTAAAGAAAATAGTGAAATTCCATATATATCTATAAATGATGGTGTAAGTATTTTAAGTAATATACGTCATGAAAGAATTGATGGTAAGAATGATACTAATAATGGCTATGCTAAATTAGAAATGAATGGTGATAATGCAGTTATCAAAAACGATAATGCAGCTACATGTACAATTAGCTTAGCTAATCAAACATTTACATTTGATGATTTAGATACATTCTTAAATATTTATTTACCTGGTAATAAGCCATTAATGATAGCAAATATTGAAGCAAATGTAAAAGCAATTAAGGCTACTAATATAGAATATACTAAGGGTGATGCTGTAACACTTAGCTTAAATAATTATTCTAAATTAGATATTGTAAAAAGAAACGATAAATTATATATTCCTGTAGCCCTATATTCATCTATATTTTTAAGCTCATTTAGTGGAATGTTTTTAGGATATAATTTTGATGATTTATATCTTGGATATAATAGTAGTTTTTCAAGCTTAAATTTAGAGGACGTTAGAGAATTATCAGCATTTGGTAATTTATATTATTCTGGAACTAAAAAGGATAATGTATCAGCTGAATATGCAGCATATACAACAGATGTAATCTGTTTTGATATGGATCATTTTTATGGATTAAAGAAGGATAAGAATTTTACAAGCTTCCATGATTTTTTAGAATCAAAGGGCTATTTAGCAGATATGAATTCAGGTGATGTTAAAAAGATGGATGCCGCATTAACATATGCAATTTATGATTTAAATGATGGTCATACATTTATAACTGATTATTCAACTTTATATAATTTTAGTACACAGCAAATTGATAAAACAAAATTAAATAAAGCAAAGGTAGATTATGATAATGGTAATGAAGCATTAAAGAAGGCTAAAATTGATGCAAGTATAGATGATACTAATAAAATATATGAAGATTATAATACAATGTATATTACATTTTCGGGATTTAATACTGTAAATGAAAAAATAATTTATAGTGGAAATAAACATAATGATTTTGTATATGCATTATGTAATGCAGCTCAATTTTCAGATGCATATAAAACATTGCTTACTAAAAAGGATACAATTAAAAATGTGGTAGTAGATCTAACAACAAATGATGGTGGTGCATCAGATGGTATGATATATGCTTTATCTGTATTAATAGGTGAGGTATCATTTGATATTTATGATCCATTATCTCATGGACATACTCGTACAACCTATAAGGCAGATATGAATCTAGATCAAAAAATAGATGAATATGATGTATCACTTTTAGATTTAGGATTTAATATTATATTCTTAAGCTCTGAATATACATTCTCTTCAGCTAATGCTATGGTAGTAGGAGCTAAAGCTAATAAGCCAAGTGTAATTACAATCGGAGATAAAACTGGTGGTGGTCCTTGTGTTGTTAAGAATTCAGCAACACCTTTAGGCACAGTTTATTCATCATCTGGCTTAAATGTAATTTCGTTAAAGGATGGTAATGAATATAAGAATATTGATGGAGGAGCCAAAGCAGACCATTCAATATCAAAGGATAAATTTTTTGATAGAAATTATATTAACGAGCAAATAAAGACTTGGTTGAATCAATAAAAAAAGGGACTAATCCCTTTTTTATTTTCTATCTAAAGATAATATAATATCGTAATCTATATTTTTTTCCTTTAATTTATCTTTTAATTTATTTTTGAATTCATCTATATCAAATTCTTCTTTAAAGTTAACTGCTATATCTGCCTCAATAATAGATTCATTATTACATTTAGCAATTCTTAAATCATGATATGTAATGCT
>CADBQV010000044.1 GCA_902796895.1 uncultured Erysipelotrichaceae bacterium
GGCTTTTCTAAATTATCATTAATTGGAATTGAAAAAAATGAGCTTAAAAATTTATTTGTAGAATTTAGAAATTGTCATTGTAAATTCAATGATTGTAATCACACTCAAAATATTCAAGGTTGTGTTGTAAGAAAATTAGTAGATGATGGATTAATATTAAAAGAAAGATATGATTCATATCTTAAAATGTATAACGAAAAAGAGGTAATTAAATAATGAAAGTATCATTATCAATATTAAACGCAAATTTTTTAAAATTAGAAGAATCACTTAAGGATTATATTGATTCTTGTGATTATATTCATATGGATATAATGGATGGAGTATTTGTTCCTAATATATCATTTGGTCCAGATATTGTAAAAGAAGTATCTAAAATAACAAATAGAGATTTTGATACTCATTTAATGATTGAAAATCCTAAGGATTATATTGAAGCATTCGTTAAAGCTAATTCTAAATATATTACTTTCCATGTTGAAGCTAAAAGCGATGTAATGGAGACTATTAATTTAATCCATTCATATAATGTAAAAGCTGGTATTTCAATTAAACCCAATACTAGTGTAGATGATATTAAAAAATATCTACCATATGTTGATATGGTATTAGTTATGAGTGTTGAACCAGGCTTTGGTGGTCAATCATTCATGCCTAATTCAATTGAAAAATGCAAGAAATTAAAAGAATTAAGAGAAGAATTTAATTATAATTATTTAATTAATATTGATGGTGGTATTAATGATAAGACAATATCTTTTGTTAAAGATTATGTAGATATTGTTGTATCAGGTTCATATATATGTAAGGCTAAATGTCCTAAGGACAATTTAAAATTATTACAAGATATAAAATAATATGAGGTGATATCTTGTCTTTAAAGGATAAGGTAATTGATACATTAAAGGAAGAAGCTAAATATCTTACAGTAAAAAAAATATATGATATGGCTTTTAAAAGATATGAAAAAGGAAATTATTTATTAGAACCAGGATTAATAAATATTAATAGAATTAATATAAAAAGAATAGAAAAATTAATTGATGTTTCTAATTATAAATTAATGACATATTATTATCCTAATAATTCTAATAAATTAATTATTTTTTCTCATGGTCTTATGGCATCAGCTGATGACTTATTACCATTTATTAATTATTTTTATAATCACGGTTATTCATGTTATTCATTTGATATAAAAGGTGTAGGTAATTCAACTGGATATAATTCAGTTGGCATATTTGAGGCATTAGTTGATTTAGATAATATCTTAAATTATATAAAAAAAGATAATGAATTAAATAAAAAAGAAATATATTTATTTGGTCATTCTGCAGGTGCTTATGCAGTATGTGCTATCTTAAATTTACATAAAGAAATAAAAAAGGTAGTATCTATTTCAGGATTTAATGATGCATATAATTTAATTGTTAATAAAGGCGAATTCTATGGTGGCAAGTTTGCAGGATTACCTAAAAAATATATTTATAGATATCAAGATGAATTATTTAATGAATATACAAAATATAATGCAGTTGATGGAATAAATAATATAGATGCTAAAATATTTTTAGCACATGCTAAATTAGATTTTATAATTGATTATGATAATGATTCAATTATTAAAGAAAAAGATAATATCAAAAATAAAAATGTTATATATTATATTGATTCACTAAATGGTCATACATCTATTTTATATAATGAGGATTCCAATATATACCGAAAGAAAATAGATTCTAAAATTAAAAAAATGACTGAAGAAGAAAGAATAAAATATATATCTAATATAAATCATGAATTATATAGTAAAATAAATATTATATTATTTGAAAAAATATTAAAGTTTTATGAGGATTAGAGGTGAGTGATTTGGAAGATGAAAAAGATTTAAGTAATGAAGAAGTAATGTCTGAATTTGTTGAATCTGAAAAAGAAAATATAGAAGAAGATATTAATAATTCATTAAATGAACCAATTATAGAAGATAATAAAGAGGAATTAAAGCCTTTAAAAGAAGAAATAAAAGAAATAAAAAATAATAAAAGCTTAAAAAGAAGAGAAAAAAGAAAATTAATATTAAAAACTAAATTGTTATATCCTGAGGATATAAAATATAGAGGAATACTTTCTTATCGACATTTAAGAATTATTGCATGGATTACACTTGCGATAGGACAATTATATTTTATATTTTCTATTGGTAGTGCTATAGCTGAACAAGAAATGGCACCAGGATGGGTATTATATGCAATTTCTATAATCAGCTCTTTAACTACTCCGATATTTGCGATGGCAACATTTGCGACGATACTTAATAAAAATAAATCATATAAATCAATTTTAATATTTTATATTGTTATGTTTATAGCTGTAGGCTTAGGAATCATAATAATATATGAAAGATATGTATCAACTATTTTTAAATTGATGTATGACAATACTGATACGGCAGCTAGTGTAGCGGCAGGAGATTTATTAGGTAGTAGAGTAAGATTAAATATTTTTAGTGATTTGTTAATTATAGCTTTAGTAAATTTCTTTATTACATATGTTCCTCAAAAGTTTTTTCAAAATAAAAAGATCTATCTTTTTAGATCATTTGCAATATTACCACTATTGTATGCTATAGCATCATATACATTAAGCGTCTTAAATTCATTTGGAACTATTAATTTACCATTTGAGATATATCCATTCTTAACAACTAAGCCTCCTGTTATTTATTTAATATTTATAACTATAATATTATGGATGAAGCATAGAGAAAGATTGTTTGGAAAGCTTAATATATCAAAAGGTGAATATAATAAATTTTTAAAAACAAATAGAAATTCATTATCATTTTCTATAATTGTATGTATTATAATAGCTTTAATATCATTAATAGACTTTTTATCAATAATTATTCTTGCGTTAATAACAAGAGATGTTTATTTAGTAATACAGCTTGCGATGATATTTAATATTGGTGATAGTATATTCTTGTTTGTAGCTATTCCAATAATGCTTTTATTCTCATATACAAGAACATATAAGGATACTAAGATGGATTTAATCATTCCAATGATTGGTATTGCGCTTGTTGTACTTACATATTTAGAAGGAATTAAACAAATTATTAACTTCCTAGTATAAAAAAATGGCTTAAAATGCCATTTTTTTCTCATATAAAGAGCAAAAAAACTGGCTGTGCCAGTTAAATGCGTAATTAGTTTAGCTTATTAAGCTCTTTCAATCTTTGCCTTTTTTAATGCTCTTGCAGAAATCTTAACTTTCTTAACATTTCCGTTTTCATCTTTAATGTGTACAGTTTGAAGGTTAGCCTTCCAAGTACGACGAGTAGCATTTAAAGCATGAGATCTTTTGTTACCTGTAACTGTTGTTTTACCAGTTAAATAACACTTTGCCATAGTGACTACCTCCATCTTTAAAATCATTCAGCCTTAATAGTATACTCTATTTAAAAATATAATGCAAGAAAAATCTTTATTTTGTGTTTAAAATGTTAAATAATATGTTTTTTTAACCTATAATATATTTATTATAGATTTGACAATTATGCTTTTAAATGTTATTATTGTTATAACTAGTTTTTCTTTCATTATAAAACTAGATATTGGAGATGCGTATATGTTATATGGTTTTTGTTGTTTTTATGAAAAAACATCAATAATCAAAAATTAATAAATTTTGATTATCCTTATACTATATATTATAAAATATTTAAAAATTGTTTAGGTTATTCCTAAATTCACATATATTTAATTTAATCTTAGGAGGTATTACCATGTTTAATACTATAGACGTTTCTTTGTTTAAAAGAATGGTAATAAACGGTGCAATAAATTTAAAAAATAATCATGAAGAGGTTGATAGACTTAACGTATTCCCTGTTCCTGATGGAGATACAGGTACACATATGTCTATGACAGTTACTTCAGGTATAAGAGAACTTGAAGCTTGTGAATCAAGTTCAATAATTGATAATGCAAAAGTATTATCAAGAGGTGCCTTAATGGGTGCTAGAGGTAATTCAGGTGTTATATTATCTCAATTCTTTAGAGGACTATATGTAGGTATTAAAGACATTAGTCATAATCATTTAGATGTTACAGATTTAATCAATTGTCTTGATTCTGGTTGTAAAATTGCTTATAAGGCAGTTATGGAACCAGTTGAAGGTACAATTTTAACAGTTATTAGAGAAGCAATTGAAGCAGTAAAAGCAAAAAATGATTTTAGTTCAATTGATGAAGTAATTGAATTATATGAAAGTGCAGCAAAAAAATCACTTGATAACACTCCAAATTTATTACCAGTATTAAAAGAAGCTGGTGTAGTAGATTCAGGTGGAGCAGGTTTCTTAAAAATTGTTGAAGGTATGAAGCTTGCCTTAAAGGGTGAAATTCTAGAAGCAACAGATGGTCAAAAAGAAAAGAAAGCAGAAACTGAAGTTAAAGAAGAAGTTGCAATCAAATTCTTATATTCAATTGATTTTGTATTAGAATTAAAGAAACCAGATTCTTTTGTTGAAAAAGAATTAAAGGCTGCTTTATCATTACTTGGTGATTCATTATCTGTTGTAAGAGAAGAAAATAAAGTTAAAGCACATATTAATACTAATAGACCTGGTAGAGCTTTAGAGATTTCTCAAAAGCAAGGTGAATTCTTAACTTTAAAGATCGACAATAGAAAACATCAAGTAGAAAACAATGAAATTAAAAAGCAAGAAGAAAATTCTACACCAAAGAAAAACATGGCAGTAATATCTGTATGCTTCGGTGAAGGTATTGTTCAAACATTTAAGGATTTAGGTGTTGATTATGTAATTGAAGGTGGTCAAACAATGAACCCTTCAACAGAATCATTTGTAGAAGCAATTAAAAATGTTAATGCTAAAAATGTTATAATTATTCCTAATAACTCAAATGTTATTATGGCTGCTAAGCAAGCAGCTAGCTTAGTTCATGATGTTAATGTAGAAGTTATAAAAGCTAAAACTATAGCACAAGGATATGCATCACTTGTAAATTATAATCCTGAGGCAGGATTAGAAGAAAATGTTGAAGCTATGACTGAACAAATTGAACATGTTACATCAGGAGAAATTACATATTCAATTAGAGATACTGAAATCGGTGGAGTAAAAATTAAATCTGGCGACTATATGGGTATTTCTAATGGTGAAATTATCGTATCTACAGAACAAAGAAAAGATGCATTAAAAGAATTATTATCTAAAATTATTTCTTCAGATTCTGAAGTAATAACATTATTCTGTGGTAAGGATATTGAAGAAGACAAATTTGGCGAAATTGAAGAATTATGTTTAGCTGTTAACTCTGATATTGATGTTGAAATCATTGAAGGTAAACAAGATATTTATTCTTATATTATCGCAGTTGAATAAAATAATTGTAGGCTGAACGTAGTTTCAGCCTTTATTTTTTAGGGTGATGAAAGTGGAATTAAAAAATCTAAATGGTATTGGTGCTAAAACACTTTTACTATTAAATGAAAACAATATTAATAATGTTAATGACTTATTATATTATTTTCCTATTTCATATGATATTTATGAGGAAAATTATGATAATTATTTGAATCACACTAAAACACTTATTACAGGTACTATTTTATCTAAGCCTGCATTTAAAAAGATTCATACAAGAACATTTATTGTTATATTTTATATTGAATATAAATTAAAAAAAATTAAATGTATTACATTTTCATCAGATTATTTAAAATATCAAATTAAAATTGGAGCTAAAATATCCTTATATGGAATGTTAAATGATAATAATGAATTTATTGTTAGCAAAGTATTTATAGGAAATATAGAGACAAAAATAGAAAATAATTATAAAAATAAAGATATAAAATCATCATATATAAAAAAAGCAATTAAAGATTTATTTAATTCTAATATTACAGTTGAAGAAACACTACCTGAAGAATTAATTAATAAATATAAGCTTTTAGATATTAAAAATTATTTATATTTATCACATCTTGCAAGAAATAAAAATGATGTAAAAGAAGTATTAAGAAGAAGAAAATATGAAGAATTATTTTGGTATCAAATAAGATTAAATTTATTATCATATAAAAGAAAAAATCAAAATAAAAATATTAGAAATCTAGATTTTGATGATCAAGAATTTTTTAATTTAATTGATTTTAAATTAACTATAGATCAATTAAATATTATGAATGATATTAAAAATGATATTAAATCTAATTTATTAATGAATAGAATTATTGAAGGTGATGTAGGATCAGGTAAAAGTATTATTGCATATTATAGCTCATATTTAGAAATAAAAGCTAAATATCAAGCATGTATAATGCTTCCTACAGAAATACTTGCGAAGCAGCAATATGAAAATATAAAACAAATGATGTCAAAATTAGGTATTATTACAGAATTATTAACATCATCTACACCAAAAAAAGTTAGAAGTGATATTTTATATAGGCTAGAAGCAGGAAGAATAGA
>CADBQV010000045.1 GCA_902796895.1 uncultured Erysipelotrichaceae bacterium
GTGGTCAGGGCTGGTTTCGAACCAGCGAACCCTAAGGAGCAGATTTACAGTCTGCCGCGTTTAGCCTCTTCGCTACCTGACCATATTGCTTACTGTTTTGTGTCACAGTGCTTTATTAGTATATCATTTAATAATTTTGTTGTCAACAATAATTTCTAACTTTTTTTCAAAATAAAAATGCCTTATTTTTGGCATCTTTATCCTTATTTATATATATAATAAAAATATTATTTTTTTATTTTTTTATCAAGCTCATATGAAGCCATCATTATTACTCTTTTACAGCCTTGACATTCAATTTTTATATCTGCACCAGTTCTAATAACCTTCCATAAATTAGAACCACAAACATGAGGCTTTTTTGTTTTTATAATTTCATCTATTTGATAGCTCATAATGGCTTCTCCTTTATTTTTTTAAATTCTCTTGGATATTTAGAAGGTGTATTAGATATTTTCTTAATTAAAATTAATTGTCTTTTACCTGCCATATCAGGTAAATTAAATTCTAAAATATCTTCTACAGAACCACCTAATTTTTTTATTGCATTATTTGCTTCTTCTAATTCTTCATCAACATTTGATTTCATAGCGATAAAATAGCCACCTACTTTTACTAAAGGTAAGCATAATTCAGATAAAACATTTAATCTTGCTACTGCACGTGCTGTAACATAATCAAATGATTCTCTTTTTTCTTTCGCAAATTCTTCTGCTCTTTTATGGTATGCTAAAACATTATTTAGTCCTAAATATTTTACTAAATCATTTAAAAAATTAATTCTTTTATTTAATGCATCTATTATACATACATCTATATTATTATTTACAATAGCTAAAGGAATTGATGGAAAGCCAGCACCTGATCCTACATCTAATAATGTTATCTTTTTAGTCGTATCAAGTGCCTTACTTACATATAGGGAGTCTAAAAAATGTTTATTATATACATCATTTTTTTCTGTTATTGCAGTTAAATTCATGTATGAATTAACTTCAATTAGCTTATTATAATATAAATCAAATTTATTCATAATATCATTTGATGCTTCAATATTAAGTTTTTTAAGCTCCTCTTTAAAATCCATTTTATTTTCTCCTAGTCATTTTTTCTACATATACAGCTAATACTGATATATCAGATGGATTAACTCCACTTATTCTTGATGCTTGACCAATTGTTAAAGGTCTTATCTTTTTGAATTTCTCTCTTGCTTCTAATGCGATATTATCAACTAAATCATAATCAATATCTGAAGGTATAATATGATTATCTAAATTATTCATTCTATCTGCTTGAATAACTGCTTTATTAATATATCCTTGATATTTATAATATATTTCAGTTTGTTCATAGATAGAATCTATATCATCATATAATATTTCAATATTTATATTTGATTCATTTAATATTTCTTTTACAATATGATAATTAACCTCAGGACGCTTGATTAAATTTTCAAGTGTAACTGATTCATTTAATCTACATGAATTATATTTTTCTAAAATATTATTTGCTATATTCATTTTAACTTTGATTGTTTTAAAATCTTCAATTAATTTAGAAATTGCTTTTTTCTTATCATTTAATCTATCATATTGTTCTTGACTAATAGTTCCTACATTATATCCATATTCTCTTAAACGGATATCTGCATTATCATGTCTTAATAATAATCTATATTCTGCTCTTGATGTTAAAAGTCTATAAGGCTCATTTGTACCCTTAGTAACTAAATCATCTATCATTACACCAATATATGCTTCATCTCTTTTTAAAATTAAAGGATCTTTTCCTAATACCTTTAATCCGGCATTAATACCAGCAATTAAGCCTTGTCCTGCTGCCTCTTCATATCCTGATGTACCATTTATTTGACCTGCAGTAAATAAATTTTTAACAATTTTAGTTTCTAGTGTTGGCCATAATTCAAGTGGATCAATTGCGTCATATTCAATTGCGTATGAATATCTAATAACCTCACAATTTTCTAATCCAGGTAATAATCTTATCATCTTATCCTGAATTTCAACAGGCATAGATGTTGAAAAACCACCAATATATGTTTGATCTAAATCTAGTGATTCTGGTTCATAAAATATTTGATGACGCTCTTTATCTTTAAATCTTACAATCTTAGTTTCAATTGAAGGACAGTATCTTGGTCCTACTCCTTCAATTACACCACCATACATACTTGACTCTTCTAAATTATCTAATATTAATTTATGAATATCTAAATTAGTATAAGTTAAGTGACATGGAACTTTTACATTTAATAAAGAATCATAACCTTTATCAAAACTAAAATGCCATAATATTTCATCACCTGGTTCTAATTCAGATTTAGAAAAATCAATTGTAGATGTTTTGATTCGAGGTGGAGTACCGGTTTTAAGTCTTTGAATAGTAAAGCCCTCTCTTTTAAGTGCTTCACTAATTCCAATTGATGTTCTTTGTCCATCAGGACCTTCTTGTTTTGTCCAGTGTCCTCTTAAAATTCTACTATTTAAGTAAGTACCAGTAGTAATTACTGTAGCTTTAGAATTATAAATTGTGCCATCCTCAGCCATTACACCAACAATAGTCTTATTATCAACAATTAAATCTGTAACAATAGCTTCTATTAAATCTAAATTTTTAGTTTCTAATAGATGCTTTTTCATTTCCTTTACATATAATAATTTATCTTCTTGAAATCTTAAAGCCCATACTGCAGGACCTTTAGATCTATTTAACATTTTAGTTTGGATTTGGCATTTATCAGCATTTTTACCCATATATCCACCAAGGGCATCTATTTCTCTTACGACAACACCCTTTGCAGGACCACCAATAGATGGATTACATGGCATTGAACCAACCATATCTATATTTCCTGTTATTAATGCAGTTTTAAGTCCCATTTTAGCACTAGCAAGTGCTGCTTCACATCCAGCGTGACCTGCGCCTACAACAATTATATCGTACATATGATTAATCGGATAACCGATATACCTCTTTTCCATCTAAATTTAATGATACAAGATATCATTTTTCTATGATATTCTATCATAATTTCATTTTAATTAAAAGTCAAATATAAATTTAGATTTTATATCTAATTTGACTTAATATACTAATATTGTTATAATCACTATATAGACTTAACGATTCAAA
>CADBQV010000046.1 GCA_902796895.1 uncultured Erysipelotrichaceae bacterium
AGGCTTTATCGCACTTGTTTGTGCCGCATTAATCGCATTTATTAATTTACTTACTCAAGATACAATTAATAAAAACGAAGAAAAGAAAAAAAGTGAAACAATCGAAGCTATATTCGAAGATTATAGCTCAGAAAAATCAAAAGAATTAGAATTAAAAGATGGTACTTCATCAAATATTGAATATATTATTCTTGTTAAAAATGATGAAGGTGCTAAAAAAGGATATATTTATAAAGTAACTGGTACAAATGCATATGGTGACATATCATTAATGGTTGCTATTAATAATGATAAGGTTATTCAAGTAGAATTCTTATCTAACACTCAAAGTTATGCATCTACAGTTAATAATTATGTAAAAGAATATTATCCTTCAAGTAAATCAAGCGATAAAAACATTGGTGCTTATGACGAACCAGAAAGTAAAGTATCTGGTGATTATGATTCACAAAAGGTATCAGGCTTATTCGTTAATTGTGGTGCTACATTTGGTGCATCACTTGTAAAAGAACTAGTATTAATCGCATTAAATGATACTAATAGGGAGGTGGCATAATGAAAGATACAATTTCTAAAAAGGCTGCGTTTCTAGCAGGTATCATCAAAGAAAACCCTGTATTCGTATCATTACTTGGTATGTGTCCTACACTAGCTGTTACAAAGAGTGTTGAATCAGCTTTAGGTATGGGTTTACTTGTTATATTAACACTTATTGGTTCAAACGTATTAATTTCTTTATTAAGAAATATTATTCCATCAGAAGTAAAAATACCTTGTTATATTGTAGTTATAGCTACATTCGTTACAATTATTAAAATGTTAACCAAGGCTTATTTGCCAGAACTTGATGCATCCTTAGGTGTATTCATATCATTAATAGTTGTTAACTGTATAATTTTAGGTAGAGCAGAAGCATTTGCTTCTAAGCATGGACCTGTAGCATCATTCTTAGATGCAATAGGTACAGGTATTGGTTATACAATAGCTTTATTTGTTGTATCATTCATAAGAGAATTTGTAGGTACTGGTTCATTATCATTTGGTGTATATTTCCCAATTGGTAATGCATATCATCTACATATATTCCCACAAGAATATGCCCTTTCAATTTTTGTACAATCTGCAGGTGGCTTCTTAGCCCTTGGTATTGTTTTAGCTTTCATTGCATTTATGTCAAATAGAAAGCAAGCTAAGCTAGAATTAGAAAAACAAAAAAGAATTGAAGAATTAAAAGCTAAAAAGGCTGAAGAATTAGCAAAGAAAAAAGCTGAAGAAGAAGCTAAAAAAGCAGAAGCAGCTAAAGTAGAAGCTCAAAATGAAGAAACAAAAGCTGAAGAAAAAATCGAAGCAAAAACTGAAACAGAAGCTAAAGCTGAAGTAAAAGAGCCTCAAAAAGAAGAAACTAAGGCTGAAGCTAAAGAAACTTTAGAAAAGGAGGATAAATAATATATGGGATATATTGTTGCATTCTTACTTGGTATTGTTAACGCAATGTTAATTAATAATGTTACATTATCAAGATTCTATGGTATTTGTCCATTCCTTGGTGTTTCTAAAAAATCATCTAGTGCCTTAGGTATGGGTGTTGCAGTTACATTTGTAATTATAATTGCTGCTGTTATTTGTTGGCCAATATATTTATTACTTCAAAAAGCAGGAATTGCATTCATGGATACAATTACTTTCATATTAGTAATTGCATCAATTGTTCAATTAATTGAAATGATTATTAAGAAATATTCACCATCATTATATAAATCTCTTGGTGTATATTTACCACTTATTACAACAAACTGTGCTGTACTTGGTGTAGCACAAGGTAACACTGGTTCATCATTTGCTGATTCAATGGCAAATGCAATTGGTACAGGTGTTGGTTTTGCACTTGTAATATTTGTATTCTCTACAATTAGATATCGTCTAGATTCATCTAATTCTCCAAAAGCATTCAAGGGTATTCCTCTTGCATTAATCACAGCTGCATTAATGGCAATGGCATTCCTTGGTCTTTCAGGATTAATCTAAAATGCTTTTAGATGTCAATATATATTTAATATCTGCAATTGCTCTAATTGCTTTTATAGTTATAGTATTCATTGTTACTTTCGTAATTAATAGAAAAACTCCAGTACCAAAAGGCTGTGAGAATATTAAAATAGAAGAAAGTACATGTTTAGCTTGTAATAATAAAGATTGTCAAATTCATAAAGATTTTGATTACAAAAAACTTGAAGATGAATTAAAGGAGGAAATGAAGAAATGAATTGGATGATAGTAGTATGGTCTGTAGTAATATTAGCATCACTTGGTGTAATACTAGGACTTGGACTTGCCATTGCTTCTAAAATTTTCCATGTTGAAGTAGATACAAGAGTTGAAGATATTTCAGCAATATTACCTAACGCAAACTGTGGTGCTTGTGGATATCCAGGATGTCAAGGATATGCAGAAGCTATAGTTCAAGAAGTAGCTGAAAGCTTAAGTCAATGTAAACCAGGTTTAAAATCTGGTAAACCACAAGAAATTAGAAAATATTTAGATGAGCATCCAAATCCAGACGGATCAATTAACAAATTAAAGATTTAAAA
>CADBQV010000047.1 GCA_902796895.1 uncultured Erysipelotrichaceae bacterium
AGATGACATAAACATGTGTAAGGCATTAGAAGAATTAAAACAAGATTGGAAACAAGAAGGCATACTTTTAGGTAAAGAAGAAGGAATAGCATTAGGAGAGGCTAAAGGTAAACAAGAAGGCATACTTTTAGGTAAGGAAGAAGGTAAAGCAGAAGGCATAGTTTTAGGCGAGGCTAAAGCTAATGAGAATAATATCAAAACAATGTATAAAAATGGTGCTAGTATAGATTTGATTTCAAAATTACTAGAAGTGGATAAGGAAGAAATAAGCTTAATTTTGAGCAAATAATAAGAGGCTATGAAAACATTTTTAATATTAGTTTTCATAGCCTTTATTTTCTAAACAATATTTTATTATAATAATCCTATATTTCTACAAACTAAAATAATTAAGAATAATGTGAATGCGGATAAAATAGTTGTCCATACAACTAATTGACCAGCAAGCTCAGAATCATTATTCATCTCACTACTCATAGGTACACTAGATACGGCAACTGGTGTAGCAAATAGCGCGATTAAGGCAGGAAAATAAGAATTATCAAATTTAAATAGATATGCAATATATAAAGATACGACAGGTACGATTATAATTCTTGCTGATACACCTAAAATTATTTGATATTTTAATTTTTTAACTGCACTAAATCTAAATCCTCCACCTAATGCTATTAACGCAATAGGAGAAGCACTTTGTGCTATATATTTTATTGTTGTATATATAAATGTATCATTTTTTCCATATTCATTAAAATATCTTAAACTCCATACTGGATTATTCATATTATCTGTTGGAATTAATGATCTAAAGGATATAACTATAAGTCCTAAAAATACGGCAATTATTAATGGATTTTTAATGATTTTTAATAATATATTTTTTATTGATATTTTATTATTATCATTATCTTTAATAAAAATAGTTAATGAGATAGTCGCTAAAATATTGAATAATGGAATAGATAATGCTGCTATAACAGAACCAATTCCTTTTGCGACACCTAAATTTTCACCTACTGCAAGTAGCTCAATTAACCCAATTCCAATTATTGCGTAATTAGATCTAAAAATACATTGTAATACTACACCCTTTTGTCTATCATCTTTAACTAATAATATAACAATTAAAAGTCCAATAAAGAAAAAACTAATGATAGCTACAGATGCAAAAACTAAAGCTTGCCAGTTTTCACCAAGAAGTGTAATTGATTTAATATCATAGATATTTTTAAATAATAAAAATGGTAGTAATAATCTAAAGCATAATTTATTTAATTTTTGCCAAAATTCATCTGGAAATATTTTTAAAAGCTTAATAATATATCCTATTAATATACAAAATATAATAGGTAATACCGCATTTAATGTAAATAATAAGCTATCCATATAGACTCCTTATAATCATTAAAAAGAAGAAGCTAAAAGCTTCTTTTTATTGATTAAATTATAAATTATTATAAATATAAAGTCAATTTTAATACATTTGTAAATTTTATAATTTATAATAATATATTATTTATTTAATGGTATAATCTAATAGGAAGTGATAATATGTTCGATATGGAATTTCATAGAGGCGGAAGAGATGCAAGAAGCGAAAACACATTATATTCATATCTATACGCACTTGAATATGGTGCGACTACTATTGAATGTGATATCCAGTTAACTAAGGATAATGTAATTGTAATGTCACATAATCCTTCATTAAATCCTGATATTACAGTAGATAAATATGGTATAAGAATAAAAGATAATACTTATTTTATTCATGATATGACATTGAATGAATTAAAAGAATTTAATGTTGGATGTATGGATAAATTAAGTGAATATTATAAAATACATGGAATTACTCAAATTGAATCGAAAGCATTTATTCCTACTCTTGAGGAATTATTTATATTAATAAAAGAATCTAATAATAAAGATATTAAAGTAAGCATAGAAGCTAAATATTATGCAGATAAAAATTCTTATTTATATAATAAAAATCCTAATAAGGATATTTTATTAAATGAATTTGTAAGATTAGTAAAAAAATATGATATGGAAAAAAGAGTAATATTACAATCATTTGATTGGTCAATACTTGTAAAATTAAAGGAAATAAATAAAAATATTGAAACTATCGCTTTATATGTAGAAGAAAATAGCTGGGATGATATTAATTCGAAAACATTATGGCTAGATAAAAAAGAAAAATCACCATGGCTTGCAGGAATAAACATTCATGATTTTAATAATGTTATAGATGCTATAAATTATTTAAAAATAGATAATGTAAGTCCATATTATAAATATGTTAAAAAAGAAGATGTATTATTAGCACATAAATATAATATGAAAATAATACCATGGACAGTTAATAATATTAAAGATATGAAATATTTATATGATTTAGGTGTAGATGGTATTATTACAGATAAGCCTTGGGTATTAAGAGAATTTTTAATATCTATGGGAGAATATGTAAAAGATATTATAAAAATAGATTCAATATATCATATAGATAAATGTCATAATGATATTAAAGGTATAATAATAAATGATGGCATAGATGCTAAAAAATAATAAATTGAAAATGAATATCATTAAATGATATAATAAAAATGTTTAGGAGGTATACTAATATGATTGCTTTTTATATTACACTTACAGTAATATCATTTTTAACAACAATTATATATTTTTTTGTATGGCATAATCATTTTAGTATATTAATGACTACATTCTTTATGTTATCTCCTATAGCTAATTTAGGTTTTTTAATAGTAGCTTTATCTAATAATATTGAAACAGCAATAATAGGTACAATAATTACTTATGTTGGTGGATGTTATTTATTATTAATAATTATGTTATTAGTATTCTATTTCTGTAAGATAAGTATTAATAAATATATAAGAATAGCATTGATGCTTATATCAAGTTTATTTTTTGCAGCTACATTTACATTACTTTCTAAAGGAAAAATAGATATATTTTATAAAAGCTTTGATTTTGAAATAAAAGATGGTGTAGGTTTTATAACAAATAAAGAATATGGATTCTTACATACATTATTCTATATAATGGTAATACTTTATTTTGTTGTATCATTTATAGTTATAATCTATTCATATTTTAAAAAAACTCAAGTTCCTAAAACTACAATATATTTATTATTTTTAACAGAAGCATTAGGTGTTATAGCTTTCTTTGGTGCTAGATTATTTACAGGCGTTAATACAGCATTTCAGCCTATAGGTATTGCATATAATATTGCTGCGATTATTTATTTAATTATAATTCATAGAATGTGCTTATATGATGTAGATGAAATGGCTAATGAGACAATGATTAAAAGAGGAGAAATAGGTATTATCTCTTTTGATAATAAAAAAAGATTTCTAGGAATTAATGAAATAGCTAGAAATATATTTCCTGATACTAAAGATTTAATAATTGATAAAAAGATAGATATTAATGGTTTAAAGGATAATATCTTTTTATGGCTAGATAAATTTATTATGGATAATAATGATAATAAATTTTATTATGAATTAGATGATAAAATATATTTAATTAATGTAGTTTATTTATATGATGGTCAAAAGAAAAAGGGATATAATTTAATAATTACTGATGATACTAAAAATCAACAATATATTAAATTATTAAATTCATTTAATACAGAATTACAGCTTGAGGTTGAAGATAAAACAAAAAGAATTGTTGAAATGAATGATGAATTCATTATGGGTATGGCAACAATGGTTGAAAGTAGAGATAATTCAACAGGTGGTCATATTAAAAGAACTAGTGAAGGTGTAAGAATTTTAATTAATGAAATATTAAAGGATAATACCTTAAATATCACTATGGATTTTGCGAAAAACATCATTAAGGCAGCCCCAATGCATGATTTAGGTAAAATAGCAGTAGATGATAGTATATTACGTAAGCCTGGTAAGTTCTTACCTGAAGAATATGAAATGATGAAAAAGCACTCAGCTGAGGGTGCAAGAATCATAAAAGAAATTATAGATGATAAATATAACCCATATTTTAAACAAATCGCAATAAATGTCGCAAACTATCATCATGAAAGATGGGATGGTTCTGGTTATCCTTTAGGCTTAAAGGGAGAAGAAATACCTTTAGAGGCAAGAATAATGGCTATAGCTGATGTATATGATGCCTTAGTTTCTAAAAGAGTTTATAAAGAAAAATATTCATTTGATAAAGCTTATCAAATTATAATGGATGGTATGGGAAGTCAATTTGATAAGAATTTAGAAAAATATTTCATTAAAGCTAGAAGTAATTTAGAAAAATATTATGAAACTATAGAATAATGCCAATTAATTTTGGCATTATTTTTTATATTATTTTATATATATTTTTGTTATAATTTATTTGGAAGTGATAATATGATTTTAAATATTAAAACAAATGATTTAGATATTAATTATTTTAAATTTGGTAGTGGAAGTAAAATAATGGTTATATTACCTGGTGTTTCTACTAAATCTGTTATGGAATCTAAAAATATAATTATTAATGAATATAAAATATTTGAAAAAGAATTTAGTATTTATGTCTTTGATAGAATAAATGATATGAAAAAGAATTATTCTATATATGATATGGCAATAGATACAATAAAAGCTTTTGAATATTTAAATTTAAATAATATATATTTATTTGGTGCTTCACAAGGTGGTATGATATCTTTAGTTATTGCATATAAAAGGCCTGATCTAATTAAAAAATTAAATGTTAATTCAATTACTTATAAAATGAGTTTAAAATATTATTCATTATTTGATAAATTAATAAATTTATCATTAGACAAAAAATATTTAGAAATGCTAGATTTATTTTCTTTATATGCATATACAAATAAAACATATGAATTAATTAAAGATTCACTTCAGTTTTTTGCGAATAATTTATCAGATAATGATATTTATAGATTTATTATTGAATGTGAAGCATTAAAGGATTTTGATATAACAGATATATTAGATAAAATAAATGTTAAAACATTAATAATTGCGGCAAAATTAGATAAAATATTTGATTATAATGATTCAATATATATAAATAATAAATTGAAGAATTCTAAAATATATATTTATGAAGATTATTCACATGATGTATATGATGAAGCTAAAGATATTAAAAATAAAATATATGATTTTTTTATGGAGGATTAAATGAATAAAATAATTTATATAGCAGGTGGCTGTTTTTGGGGTGTAGAAGAATATTATAAAAGATTAAAGGGTATTATAAATACTACTGTAGGATATGCAAATGGTAATACTTCAAATCCTACTTATGAAGAGGTTAAGCATCATTTGGCAAGTCATGCAGAATGCTTAAAGCTTGAATATGATGAGTGTATTATTTCACTTGAAAAAATATTAGAACATTTCTTAAGATTTGTAGATCCTTATTCAATTGATAAGCAAGGAGAGGATTTGGGACATCAATATAGAAGTGGTATATATTATACTGATTTATTAGATAAAGATATTATAATTAATTATTTTAATAATAATTTAGATAAAGATTATAAAATAGAAATATTACCTTTAGATAATTTTTATGATGCAGAAGAATATCATCAGGATTATTTAGAGAAGAATCCTTCAGGATATTGTCATGTTAATTTAAATTTAATTAAGAAAAATGAAATGAAATAAGCCAAATATTTTGGCTTTTTTCATTTACTCACTTATTGCAACATCAATATATTATAAATAAAGAAAATAAAGTATAAATTAAAGGGGGAATAATCATGAAAAAGAAAATATCTCAATTTTTTTTTTTTTTTTCTTTATTATTTGCATATTTAATATAAATAAAAATGGCTTAGAAATTAAATTCTAAGCCTAATTTTTTATCCTACAAAATCGTCTTTTTCTAATTCATCAGGAATACCATTAAAGTCTTTATCGATACATCTTTGTCTTAATATGAAATAGAATATACCAAGTATGATATATATTCCTGCTGTAATAAAGAAAA
>CADBQV010000048.1 GCA_902796895.1 uncultured Erysipelotrichaceae bacterium
AAGATATAGTTGAAACAGAAGAACTTAATAATGATGACGCTATATCTTCTGATTTAGAAAATAATTGCGTAAAGGAAAATAAAGAGCGTACATTATCTCAGACTCCTAAAAGATTTTTAAAAAATATTGCTATGGTATTATTTAGTAATATTTTTTCTATTTTATCAGGAATTTTAGTAGGCTTCATTATTCCAAAAATGATGGATGTATCCGATTATGGATATTATAAAGCCTTCTCATTATATACATCCTATATTGGTTTATTACATTTAGGATTTATAGATGGTATATATTTAAAATTTGCTGGTAAGAGCTTTGAAGATTTAAATAAAGAAAAATTTAGATTTTATTTTAAATTTATATTTGCCTTACAATTACTAATGACATTAATAGTCTTAGGTATAGCATTCTTCTTTATAAATACTAATTATTTCTTAGTGTTAGTATTTGTCGCATTAGATATTATTGCTGTAAATTTAATTACATATTATGAATTTATAAGTCAAATAACATTACAATTTAAGAAGATATCTATAAGAAATATATTAAGAAATTCATTTAATATAATTGCTATCGCAATTCTATATGTATTATATAGATTTAATGACGTTGTAATCTATAATTACATCTATGTAAGTATAGTAGTTGGAATAAATTATGTAATGGCTATATGGTATATAATCTCTTATAGAGATTTAAGCTTTGGTAAATCTGTTAATTTTAGAGAAGCTAAAGCTGATTTAGCTATATTTTTTAAGGTTGGAATTCAATTATTATTAGCTAATTTAATTGGTCAGCTAATGTTTATAGTTGACCAACAGGTAGTTAATATATTCTTTGATAACGAGACTTATGCGTCATATGCATTTGCTTATACAATGATTAATTTAATTACAATAGCTACAAGTGCGATATCTGTTGTTTTATATCCTACTTTAAAAACAATGAATGAAGAAACAGTGAAGCAAAACTATTCTAAGATTAATTCTTATTTATTAATCTTTGTTTCTCTTTGCTTATTAATATATTTCCCACTTGATTTAATTATTAGAACATTCTTACCAAAGTATATTGATTCACTTCAAATATTTATAATCATATTACCAGGTGTATTAATTTCATCAAGTATTTCAGTAATTAAATATAATTGCTACAAAACATTTAATAAGATAAGAAGCTATTTTATTAAATCATTAGTAATGCTTATTGTAGCTATAGTTGCTGATGTAATTGTATATATTATATTTAAGAATACTATGTCTATATCTATAGTTTCTATAGCAGTATTATTGACATGGTATATAATAGTAGAATTCTATTTTATAAATACATTTAAGGTAAAGTGGATTAGAAATTTAGTATATATGATATTAATGATTGGTGGCTTTTATGCCTCTACATTCATACCTAATATTTATTTAGCTGGTGTATCATATTTAGGATATTATTTAGTTGTTACAATTATTATTTATTCTGATGTATTAAAGAATTTATTAATGTCATTTAAAAATTATAAGTTATCAAGAATGAGATAGGAGTATAATATGTTTTCATATTTAGATAAAATTAGAAAATTGAATAATAATTGGAAATATGAAAACGTCATTTGTATTTTATTTGTTGTTGCGGGTATAATTGGTTGGCAATTTAATTACATAATATCTGCTATATCTGTTTTAGTGTTAACTGCATTTTTGTTAGTAGTACATAATGACAATAAATATATAATTCCTGGTGGTTTAATATTATTGTTTTCATATAATAATGGATTTGTCGCAGAGGAAATACCATTTGATATAATTATCCCTGTAGCATTATATGCAATCCTAGTAATTATATTTGCTATAAAGAATTTTAAATTAAAAAGTTTTAAAAAGAATAAGTCATATATAGGCTTTTCAATAATGGCTGTTTGTTGTTTTGTTCCTATTTTTTGGAATGATACAATAACAAGTGAAAATAGTATTTTATATGTTATGTATTTTTCTTGGTTTTTATATTTGGTTGGTTATTTAGTTATTTCATTAACTCTTGGAGATAATTCATTTAGAATGCTAATATTCTCATTTAGCTGGCTTGCAATGCTATTATCATATGAATGTATCATCACTCCTTTAACTATTTATTTTGAAGACCCTAGTCAAAATATATTATCAATAATATTCCAGCTAGGATGGGGTGTTTGTAATGAGGGTGGTATTATGCTTTGCTTCCTAATACCATTCATTATGTACGAGTTATTAAAATCAAGAAGTACAGTATTTATGTGTATTTCTCATTTAAAATTAATTATTGTTTTAGTAGGCATATTATTAACTAATTCTAGAGGATCTATATTATTTAGTGTATTAGAATATGTTTCCTTAATGGTATTAGTGATAATATTCTCTAAGGAGAAATTATTTAATATTTCATTACTTGTATTTTTTACTACAATTCTTTGTGTAGGATTTAATTTAAAATTTGGATTTGCTAAATTCTTTGATGATATGGATCATATCGTATTCCTAAATGACTTCATTTCAACAGGTAGAACTGAAGTATGGAGTATGGCAAGAGCCCAATGGGATAAATCAATAATAACTAGAATCTTTGGTAGTGGTATAGTATCAGAATTCCAGGTTATGAGATCATATAGAGGTGAAGCTAATATCTATGTTGTATATCATTCAACATATTATGAAATGCTAGTTGTTGGTGGTATTATTGGTGTAGTTGGTATGTTTATTCATTTCATTGAAAAATATAGAATATTAATTCCAAAGGATTTCCCTTTCTTATTTGTTATGCTAGCTGGCTTTGCAATAATTGATTTTTATGGAATGATTGATAATACTTATGGAATGTATTATTATATGGTACCATTGATAATATTAATCTCTGTAGTAGAGAAAAATGACAATTTAGAGCTTTTTGATAAATACAAATTGGAAAGTATTTCTTATTAAGAAAAAAGTAGAAGAATATGGAAAAAGAAATTGTAAAAGTAGAAAGAAAATCTAATATAGAATTATTAAGAATATTTGCGATTATATTTATAGTATGCCATCATTTTGCAGTACATGGATTTCATGTTATGAATCCAGATATTTATAATAGCTATTCAACATTTGATAAGATGTTTATTGAATGTCTTATGCCAGGTGGCTTAGTTGGAGTTGCTATATTCTTTATAATTACTGGATATTTTAAAATCAACAATAATAAAATATCATTATCTAAGATAATATTAGAGGCAGTATTTTATGGATTAATTGTACTTATTATTTATTCTATAACATTAGCTTTTACTGATTTTTATAATCATGATTCAATATATAGCTACTTTAAAAATATATTTACAAGTATGATAAAT